>NZ_JBHYGG010000266.1:0-45149 GCF_051859125.1 Gemmata sp. | reverse complement strand
CCTCACCCGCTCGCAAAGCCTCGCTGCCCTCTCCCGCAAGGGGAGAGGGCGAAGAACCACGACGCCCCGCTCGCCATTTCCCTCCGCACATTTCTCGCCCGCCCCGGCTCGGGTATCCTGACCAATACCAGCACCCGGAGCCACACCATGACGAAGGACGAAGTCGCTGCGGCGCTCGACGAAATGGGGACGCTGCTCGCGCTCAAGGGCGAGAACGCCTTCCGGTGCAACGCGTACCACAACGCGTCGCGCACCGTCTCTCAACTGGAGGGCGACCTGAAGCAGCTCGTCGCCGACGGCAAGCTGTCCGAGGTCCGCGGCATCGGCGACACGCTCCAGGAGAAGATCACCACGCTGGTGAAGACCGGCCGGCACAAGTTCCTCGACGAGCTGCGGGCGTCGGTCCCCGAGGGGCTGGTGCAGATGCTCCGGCTCCCGGGCATGGGGCCGAAGAAGGTGAAGGCGCTGCACGACGTGCTGGGCATCGACACGATCGCCAAGCTGAGGGCCGCGTGCGAAACGGACGAGGTCGCGAAACAGAAGGGGTTCGGCGCGAAGACGCAGCAGAAGATCCTCGAAGGGATCGCGTTCCTCGGCACCGTCGGGAACCGCGTCCGCGTCGACCTCGCGCTGCCGCTCGGGCTCGCGCTGCTGGAGCAGATCAAGGCGCTGCCGGGCGTGGTCCGCGGCGAGCTGTGCGGGAGCCTCCGCCGCCGGCGCGAGACCGCGAAGGACATCGACATCCTGGTGAGCAGCACGAACCCGCAGCCGATCATGGACGCCTTCGTGAAGCTCCCCGAGGTGGTGCAGGTCGTCGGGAGCGGGCCGACCAAGTCGAGCATCGTCGCCGCGATGCAACTCGACGGCACGAAGGTCACGCTCAACGCCGACCTGCGGGTGGTCGACGACGCGCAGTTCCCGTTCGCCCTGCTCTACTTCACCGGGAGCAAGGAGCACAACATCCGGCTCCGCCAGCGCGCGATCGAACGCGGGTGGACGCTCAACGAGTACGCCCTCGGGTCCGACGCGCACCAGGTGAAGGCGAAGACCGAGGCCGACGTCTACAAGGCTCTGGGGATGGAGTACGTCCCGCCCGAGATGCGCGAGGACACCGGCGAGATCGAGGTCGCCGAGGCGAAGAAGATCCCCGCGCTCGTGAGCGACGCCGACATCCGCGGCGTGTTCCACAACCACACGACGTACAGCGACGGGACCGCGTCGCTCGAGGAGATGGCCCTCGCAACGAAGGCGCTCGGGTGGGAGTACTTCGGCGTCGCGGACCACTCGCAGTCGCTCACCATCGCCCGCGGCCTGCCGCCCAGTGTTGTGCGGAAGCAGTGGGCCGAGATCGACCGCGTGAACGCGAAGCTCTCGGGCGTCACCATCATTAAAGGGACGGAGGTGGACATCCTCGCCGACGGCTCGCTCGACTACGACGACGAGCTGCTCGCGGGGTTCGACTACGTCGTCGCCAGCGTCCACTCGCTGTTCAACATGACGGAAGAGGAGATGACCGCCCGGGTGTGCAAGGCGCTGGCGCACCCCGCGGTGACGATGCTCGGCCACAGCACCGGCCGGCTGCTCCTGAAGCGCGACGGGTACCGCATCGACCTCGAGGCCGTGCTGAAGTGCGCCGCCGCGCACGGCAAGATGGTCGAGATCAACGCCCAGCCGTCGCGGCTCGACCTCGACTGGGTCCACGTCAAGCGGGCGAAGGCGCTCGGCGTTCCGATCGTCATCAACCCCGACGCGCACAGCCCCGGCGAACTCGCGCTCACCCGCTTCGGCGTCGACGTCGCCCGCCGCGGGTGGCTCACGACGGACGACGTGTTCAACACGCGGTCGCTGAAGGACGTGATGAAGGAGCTGAAGCGCCGGAAGGGAAAGTGAGACGGGTTCTGTTGGATTGGTATTGGTCCGAGCCCGAGCGCCGAGCGAGGGTCAGCGTGAACCCTCGCTCGGCGCTCGGGCTCGGACCGGTCCACCAAGGGTCCGGTTCCATCGGACCTGGTCCGAGTCGATCGCCCTCACCCGGTCGGCTTGAGCACGTCGTCGGGGTCGATGCCGAGTTCGCGGAGCTTGGCCGCCAACTGCTCCTTCATGGTGCGCTCTTGCTCGGCCCGCTCGTGCTCCTCCGCGGCGCGCTCGCGCTCCTCGTCGAGTTCACGCAGGGCACTCAGCGCTCGAACGCGACCGCGGTCTTGTGCAGTTCCGCCTGGATCTCCTCGACCCGCTCCTCGCGGGTGCGGAACTCGCGGCCGTCGGGGGCGAACAGGCGGACCTCGCCGTTCACGTCGAACCGCACGCCGAGCCGCGGGCTCACGAACCCCTTCATCGGGTACACCGGCTCCAGCTTACCCTCCTGCCGCACCCAGCCGAGGAGCTGGTCGCCGTAGGGGTCGATGAAGTAGTACTCCTCGACGCCGTGCCGGTCGTACCACCGCCGCTTCGCGTCCATCTCCTCGCGGGTGTTGCTCGGCGAGAGCACCTCGAACACCACCTGCGGGGCGACGCCGCCCTCTTCCCACTGCTTGTAGCTCCCGCGGTAGCCCGGGGGCCGGCCGAACGCGACGAGCGCGTCGGGTGCGGTGACGGTGCCGGGGTCGCCCTTCACCGGGTACCAGAACAGGTCGCCGGCGACGAACACCTCCCGCCCGGCGAACACCTCGCGGAGTTCGCCGACGATCTTGACCATCCAGTCCCACCGGAGCGTGTTGTCGGCCCTCGGCTTCCCGTCGCTCTCGGGGTAGACCACCGTGTCCGTCTCGGCCGCAGGCGTGCTCAAGGGTTGTCTCCTGAGACGCGCTCAGCTTAACCGGTACTCGGGCTTCGCGTCGAGGTACGCTTTGACGCGGGCGGTGCGGGTGACCGCGTCGGCGAAGAAGCGGACCGCTTCCACGAGCCGCTCGTCGGGCTCGGCGCAACTGAACCGCAGGAACCCGGCCCCCGCCGGGCCGAAGCACTCCCCGCCGAGGCACCCGACGCCGCGGCGGTCGTCGGCCCCTTCGAGCAGGTACATCGCCAGCCCGTGCGACGTGATCCCGAGCCGGCGGCAGATCGGCTCGACCTTCGGGAACACGTAGAAGGTGCCCTTCGGCACCAGCACGGTCACGTCGGGCACCGTGCGCAGCTCGGCGACGATCAGCTTCACCTTCTCGTGGAAGGCGCGCATCGCGGTGTCGCGCTCGGCGGCGTCGTGCTCGAGTGCCGCGAGGCCGGCGAGTTGCACGAACGGCGGCGCGCACGACAGCGACGTGTTGATCATCTTGCCGATCAGGTCCGCGTTCGTTGGCGACGCGACCGCGTACCCGCACCGCCACCCGCTCATGCTGTAGCTCTTCGAGAACGTGTACGCGGCGACGACATGGTCCATCATCCCCGGCTCGGCGAGCAGGCTGTGGTGCCGCCCCTCCCACACCATGTGGCAGTACGGCTCGTCGCTCAGCACCGCGATGTTTGTGCTACGCACGAGGTCGGCGATCGCCCTCAGGTCGTCCTTGGTCGCGACGCCGCCGGTCGGGTTGTGCGGCGAGTTGAGGAAGATCGCCTTCGCGCGTGGGGTCCACCGCACGAACTGCTCGATGGCGGCGAGGTCGGGCCGGAAGTCGTTCTCTTGCGTGAGCGGGCGGTACACTGGCACGGCGCCGCGGCGGAGGATGTTCGGCTCGTAGGTCGGGAACGCCGGCTGGAACACGAGGACCGCGTCGCCGGGTTCGAGGAACAGCTCGCAGAAGAACTGCTCGAACGGCTTCGCCCCCGGTGCGACGACAACATTCTCGGCCGTGGCGTGGATGCCGAACTCGGCGCTCACGGTCGCCGCGAGGGCGGCGCGAAACTCCGGCAACCCGAGCGACGGCGCGTACCGCGTGCGGCCGGCGTCGATGGCGGCCTTCCCCGCCGCGGCCGCCGATGCGGTCGTCGGGAACGGGCTGTCCCCGATCTGGAGCGAGATCACGTCCTTCCCCGCGGCCTGGAGCTTCCGTGCGAGGGCGAGCACGTCGAACGCCGCTTCCGTGGTCAAGCCGCGAGCGAACGCCGACAGCGTGGGGGAAAGCATGGATCCTGCTCACGGTGCGAGTTGGAGTTGGAGAAGTCGTCAAACGAAGTAGCGAAGTGCGTGGCCACACAGAAATTGGCACTTCACCAATCCTGCTTTGGCGGAGAGATCGGAAGATCAGTTCTGGCGAGAATGAGGTGAATCGCTGGGAGGACGTTTGGTTTGGAAGTCGATAACTTGAGGCAGGCGCGTTTTTCTCCATGAACCCATAGCCGAAACACCTCTTCTTCGATTCGCATGAGTCTGATGTCGGTCCAGCCCACCGACCGTTCCCCGTTGCGTCCGGAAATCAGCAAGCCTGTGCTCACCAAGGTGATGCCTCTTGCCAAGTCGATTGATTCCCCTCGTTCCAATGTGGTTTCCATTCGTGAGGCGATCAAGTGAGTGATTCGCTCCATAACCCGAAGCACCGTTTCGATTTCATCGGCAGAGCGAGAAGCACGGTAAAAAGTACAGTCGATGAGTGAATCATCACTCAGTATCAGTCGGAGTCGAACGATACCACCAACGGGAATGGTTGAATTATATCCTTGGTATACAATTAGATTACGGCATGACATTGTCTCGATATCTGAATACAAAGAGATGCTTATGTTTCCGCGGCGGTTTGATACAACCCCATGCTCATGAAAAGTGTGGACGACGCCGTAGGATTGCCAGAGTTCTTTGATCCCGAGGCAGAATGCGACTGAACACGCAGCAACCAAGGCGAAGCAAAGAACGACGTCACCACTCTTTGAGAAAATTTGGCCTGGTCGGAGTGGGACCAGAATCACAAACGAGACCATAAAGACGCTGATGCCGATGCAAATGAGACTATCGATAATTCTGACCTCTTGCTGGATAAACCGCTTGCCGAGTCCGGAGCTGTCTACTTTGTCGGAGTCAGAATTGCTCATTGCGTTGCCTCGGTGGAATTTGCCCCTGAGTGCCTTGACGTCAGGCCAAACGACGCAATCATGAAACAAACAACGCCTGCGGGCCGCCACCCGCGGGCGCTTCGGGAGCCTGCGGGACCGTCACCCGTTCGCGATGCCGACGAGGATGCCGAGGATCTTGGGCAACTCGCGGAGGTGGTACTCGGCGGTGTCGATGAACAGGGTGTTGCCTTCAAGTTTCAAAAACTGCCAGACCATGCCGGTCGTCACGCACCCGTATACGCACGGCCGGGGTGCTTGCTCTTTCTCATTGAAGAGGCGGATGGCGACCATCTCGGCCGCACACTGCCCAAAGCCCCCGACCAGATCTTCCCGCTTCCCCTCGACCACGGCGAGCAGTGGCGCGCGGACGAAGTAGAGTTCCGGCGAACCAGACACGAGGTAGTCGCACACGCCACTCAAGCCGCGGCCCTTGTCGACTTCAAAGGTCACACCCGGGAGCACGTTGAACGTGTTCTGCGCGAGCCGCCGCGCTTCTGCGAAGATCGGGGTGATGAGGTACTCGCTCCGCGCCTTCTCGGAACCGACGCCGACGGCGAGGCGGGCGTACTGATCCAGCCACCACCGGAGGTGCTCGCCCGGCTCGACCGGCGGGACGTCCGCGAACAGGTCCGTGGCCTCGCTCGTCACGAGGGAGAAGTCGATCAGCACGCGCTTCAGGTCGAAGTCGCTGTACTCCACCGGCCCGCTCCTCACTTCGCGCTGATGGTCTTCGCCAGCGGGTTGATGACGTTTGGGATCAGGTAGCTGTTCACCAGTTCGTCGAGGACGCGGCGCTGGTTGTGGTACGACTCGGTGTAGGTCTTGAACGGCTGCTTGCCCCAGAACTGCCGCACCGTGAAGTACACCGAGATCGGCGACTCGGAGTAGTTCCCGGTCCGCACCTGGTACGCGGTCGTGCGGGTCTCCACGCTGAGCCGGCACTGGAGCTGGCACGCGTCGTCGAGCGACATCATGAGGTTGGGCTGGTAGTGCAGTACGCGGGCCGCGGGCATCTGCGCGAGCCCCTCGAGGGGCGTGCCGGTCGCGAGCGCCTCGGCGACCACCTCGTCGTGGTTCCCCTGGTAGAGGAAGTCGAAGTAGTACAGCACGTCCATCGACTCGGTCTGCATCCCGGACAGGTCGAGGTGGAACGGGGCGAGTTCCAGGATGCGCTCGTTGTGCGCGTCGGCGTCCTCCAGGCTCGGCGGGTTCACGAACCCGGAGCACAGCCGCCGCTTGTCGAGCGACGCCCACCGGTAGCTCCCGGCGTCGCGGTCCTCTTCGAGCAGGTACTCCTCTTCCGTGCGCTTCTCGAAGTCCGTCATCTTCGGGAACGCCTTCTGGATCGCCTCGAAGAAGTGCAGCACGGTCTCCCGCGCGGTCGGCATCTCGAGCTTACTGTGGACGTACGTGGAGACCCCGAAGTCGTCGCACAGGGAGGCGTAGGAAGTCATGGTCTGGTCCTTCGTGTCGGCGCGCGGCCGGGCGTGATCGTGTCCCCTGACGCGGGCAGAGGGGGGACACGGCCCACGCACTCATTGTTCGGTTCGGGGGGGTGAGTTGCAAGCCCGGTGGGATGGGCGGGATGTGGCGGACGAACCGTTTCGAGTTTCGAGGTTCAATTTTCGAGTTCCACACGCCACACCGGGCGGCCGGAAACCCGAAACGTGAAACTCGAAACTCGAAATGGGTTTCGGTCAGGCGGCGAGGCGGACCTTGAGCGGCGTCGGCACCTTGAGGGTGTTCTTGAGCACCCACCGGCCGGCGTCCGGGGCCCCGCTCCACTGCTGGAGCTGGATCGCGGTGGTGTGCTCGCGCTCCTCGTCGTCGAGGAGCTCGTTGAACGCCTCGACGTACTCCTGGCGGACGTGGGTCGAGGAGCGGCCGACGAAGATCAGCGCGTCGGGGCGGTCGTCGAACACCGCCACCGCACGCCAGCCCTGAGCCTTGGATTCCGTTTGGATGAGCATCGAAGTGACCCTCCCTGGCCACGAGTGATTTGGGTGCCGCCCGTCCAAAGGCGACTGCTGAATAGATTGCCCGGCGGGGGGTCAAACGTCAACGAAAATCTCCGCGATTCGACCGACTTTGACTCAAGTCCCGAACCGGCCGCGGTAAACGATTCGACCCCGGGTGAGGTCGTACGGCGAGATCTCGACCTTCACGCGGTCGCCCGGGATGATGCGGATGAAGTTCTTCCGCATCTTGCCGGCGACGTGCGCGATCACCTCGCCGCCGATGTCCAGCTCGACGCGGAACTGCGTGTTGGCCAGGGCCTCCTTCACGCGACCTTCGACCTCGATTGCCTCTTCTTTGGCCATACTTTGCTGGGAACCTCCGCGAGAAAGAACAGTCAGGGCAAGTGCCGTGTTGTGCGACGCTCGGTAAGCAACAGCGCCCGGGCGGGTCGGGTGACCGCGGCCGGGCGCAGTGAATTGTATGCGAACGCGGGGGCAATGGTGCCGCGATCTCAGTAACGGTCGCCGCCGCCGCCGCCGTAACCCCCGCCGTAACCCCCGCCGTAGCCGCCGCCGTAGCCGCCGCCACCGCGGGGGCCGCCGCCGCCACCGCCGCCGCGACGGGCACCGCCGCCACCCCCGCCGCCGTACCCGCCGCCACCGGCACCGCCGCCGCCGCCCTCACGGGGCTTGGCGATGTTCACGGTCAGCGGGCGGCCGTTCATCGGCTGCTCGTTGAGCGCGGCGATGGCCGCGTTGGCCTCCGCCTCGTTCGGCATTTCGACGAACCCGAAGCCCCGCGACCGACCGGTCTCACGGTCCGTCACGACTTGGGCCCGGGTCACCGCTCCGTACTGCTGAAACATTGCGTACAGCTCGTCCGTCGTGGTGGACCAGGGGAGATTACCGACGTAGATGTTCGTGGCCATGCGAGAACCGAACTCATCGTGCCGTGTGCCGGCAGCTTCCCTGGCCCTGTCCGACCACTCGAACTGGTACTCACCGCGGGAAAGACCGAACACTTATAATCCCGGCCGTGGCAGGGAAAGTGGCTTCAATATAAACCCGGCAAGTGGCATCGCAAGAGTTTTTTCGCGCGAACGGCGCGGAATTCGGACGGGAACACCGTAAAGTGTTCGTGTGAAAGCAATTGAGTTGTCGTGATCCCACCACCCGCGGGTTCGGGGCGGCGTATGTGGTCGCGGTCGGAAACCGAGGTGAGGGCGAAACCACGACCCATCACAGGCATTTTATGCGTGGCGAGCGAAACGGCGACCCGCCGGCTTGATCCAACTTGGCGAACCCTGAGCGCCAGCGAGGGGGTAGGGTGCACCCCCTCGCTGGCGCTCAGGGTTCGCCAGGCCGCACTCAGCCCACGACCGCGAGGACGTCGTCCTCGGTCATGATGAGGTACTCCTTGCCGTCGTGGACGACCTCGTTGCCGCCGTAGGTCGTGAACAGGACGCGGTCGCCGACCTTCACCTGGAACGCGGCCCGCTTGCCCCCGTCGAGCGGCTTGCCCTCGCCCAGCGCCAGCACCTTGCCCTGCTTGGGCTTCTCCTTGGCGGCGTCGGGCAGGATGATCCCGCCGGCCGTCTTGTCGTCGGCTTCGAGGCGTTCCACGAGGATCTTGTCGTTCAGCGGGACGATGCTCATCGGTCGGTGCTCCTGAGAGTTCGAGTGGGAAAGTCAGAGGACAGAGGGCAGAGGTCAGCAGGGTACAAGAAGCCGATCCGACTTCTGACTGTCTGTCCTCCGACCTCTGCCCTCTGGTCTTCAGTCCGAGGTCCGGGGCTTGTCCCCGGGGTCTTCCGCCGGTGCGGGGGCCGCGGGCGGGTTCGCCACGGGCGGCCACTGCACGCCGTACACCTTGGCCAGCGCCCGCGACAGCGTGTTCAGCACGATGTTCTTGTTCACCGGCTTCGGGATCACGCTGAACACCTGGGCCTGGAACGCGCGGCGGATCAGGTCGTTGTTCGCGTCGGCCGTCATCAGGACGGCCGGCATGATCCGGTCGAGCGTCTGGCGGATGACGGCCATCGCCTCCAGCCCGGTGAGCCGGGGCATGTGCATGTCGAACATGACGAGGTGGATCAGCTCCACCCGGACGAGTTCGACCGCCCGCCCCCCGTCCTCGGCGAGAACGGTGCGGAACCCCTGGCTCTCGAGGACCTCGCCGAGCGCCTCGCGGTTCCCGCGGTCGTCGTCCGCAATGAGGACGGAGAACCGGTGGGTGTGCCCGGGGGCGTCGGCGTTATCGGGTTCGTGCGTGCTGGTGACCATACCGCCCTCCCGCGTCGCGGTGACGGTCGGATTCGGACCACACACGCAGCCAGCGGAGGCTATTCGGAAATTGGGAACTGCAAAGGAGGTGCCGGACCGGTGGGGAGCGACGGTTCGCGGCGGTAACCTATGAAGGATACGCCAGATGCGAGGGGGAAATCAAGCGCGACTTGCGACCGACCGAACCAATTCCGCCTGCCACGGGGTCAGACTCGGCTGACACCCTGGCAGGTAAGGCAATTGCAAGTGGTGATCCACTGCGGGGTGCTCAAATCGGAGCATTCGCGCCAGACAGAAGCGACTGGCGACACAGTTTATCGCACTTGAACGACACAATCTTGTCGGCGAAATAATGATTGCAGTCTCCAACTGCATCTGCACTTGTGTTAATCTGATACAAATTTGTCCGCAAGAATTAGGTTGATTTGGCGAAATTGAAGTTCATCGGGGACGGGTGGCGCACCTGCCCCGAACCAATGAGAACGGCTCACTTTTTCTTGTTGAGGCGGTCGGGGTTGAAGTCGGCTTCGGGGTACGGCGTGCCGAACTTCAGCTTCTCGAAGAGGTAGTACTCGACCGCCTTGCCGTCAGGCTCAGTCGCGATGATGAGCAGCGGGAGCCCGAACGACGGCGAGGCCTGGTCGCGGTCGAAGAACCACTGCCGGGTGCCGCCGTTGGGGAGGAGCGGGTCGTCGCCGGGGCGGAGCTTGAGCTGCACCCCCGCGACCGGCTTGGCGAACTCGGTGCGGTTGCCCATGCCGAGGTAGGTCATGGCGTCGGCGGGGAGCTTCCCGGCCTCGACCTTCGACACCCAGGTCGCCACGCGGTTGATCGGCGTGCCGTACCCGGCCTCGCGGATGCTGTACCGGCTCTTGTCCTTCACGAACGGGCTGTCGGGGGTCACCGCCGGGGCCTTCGAGCCGACCTTGAACAGCAGGTTCTCGTCCCCCTGGCCGACGATGGCGTAGATCTTGTCGCCGAACTGCTTCGGGTTGTACAGGATCTCGCGGCCCTTCCCCGACTCGCTGAGGTTGCGGATGTACACCGCCATCGGTTCCTTGCGGAACTGGTAGTGGACCACGTCCTCGGTCATCTTCCCGGACGGCGCCAACTCGCGCCGCGTCACCTGCGACTCGTAGGTGTCCACGGTGTTCCACTTCTCGGCCGCGGCGGCGTGCAGCTTCTTGATCTCGGCCAGGTGCTTCGCGGCCGCGACCTGCGGGGTCTCGGCGGCGGGTGCGGGTCCCGACGGGACCGGTGCGGGCCGGACCGGCGTGGACGGCAGCGGCAGCGGTTGCGCCTTTGCCTTGGTCTGGTCCTTCTCGAACGGCGACGGGAGTTCGCCGGGCTGCGGCTCGGGGCGGCGCTTGGGCGGGAACGCGGCCGCGTCGTCGGGCGGGAGCGCGCCGCCGGCCTGCTGCACCTCGCCGGCGGGCTCCGACTGGGGCCGCGCGACCGCCGGCTGACCGGTCCGCAGGGGCACCGCGAGGCCGTCGCCGGGCGGCGGGGGCGGCTCGGGCTGCGTGCTGGCGGGGAGGGCCAGCGGCGAATTGTTCGCGAGCGGGCCGGGCGGGATGGCCGCGAACGGGTCGGACTTGTGCTTGCGGCCGAACGGACCCTGGGCGCGGGTGCTGTACCTGGTGCAGCCGACGAGGAGGACCGAGAGAGCGACGAGAGCGATGGTGCGGTTCATGGCTGATCCCCTGCCGGGACGGCGTCCACAAGCACGGGGTCATAGCGTGACTGGGAAGTGCCGGCAAGCGGAGATTCAGACCGGGACGACCTCCCGCAGAACGGTCATCGAGTCGCGGAACGTCAGGTCCCCGATGAGGCACGGGTGCTTGTACTGCTCGGGCGAGCCGCCGGTCTGCGCGAGGCGGGAGCGGTCCCAGGCGGCCCAGGTGCCGTTCGGGACCAGCACCGCACGCACGTGGCCGAGCCGCCCGCCTTCTCGCTTGGCCGCGTACTCGATGTTCTCCTCGCCGAGCTGCCGGTCGAAGTCACCCAGGAACTGCCTCAGCCGAGGGGCGTCGGTCGCGTCGGCCTCCTCCAGGAACAGCCCGTAGTACGGCTGCCGCTCGTCCCACACCGGCGCGAGGCTGTACGCCGTCACCGGCTGCGTGCTGCGACGCGCCACCGCGTCCATCGCCTTCGTGACGTGGTACTCGCTCAGCTTCTCGCCGGTCATGTTGGCGAACCGGTGCCCCTTGCCGAGGAATTCGACGATCGGCGTGCGGCCGAAGAACCCCGTGACCCGCACGAGGTCCGAGATGTGGTAGCGGTACAGGCCGTAGGCGGTCGTCGGGATCAGGTAGTAGCTCTTCCCCTCGGCAAGTTCGTGCGCCCCGAGAACCGTCGGCTGCGGCGAGTCGATCTCCCCTTCCGGGACGAACTCGAAGTAGTGCGACCAGATGTCGAGCACGCCGCCGGGGGTCGCGTCCTGGAACGGGATGGTCATCCGGCCCTCGCTGGCGAGCAGCCCGAGGTCACGGATCGGCGGCTCGCCGAAGTATTGCGGCAACTGGCGCAGGTACGGCCCCATGCTCCCGCCGGTCCAGGTGTTGATGACCGTGCCTTCGACCGGCCACACGTCCAGCGGCAGCAACCGCCCGGCCTTGTCCGCGATTGCACCGAGGCGCGCCGCGAGCCCTGCGTCCCGCCCCAGGCCGCGGGTGATTTCGGCGCGGATTTCGGGAGCGATGTCGAGGTCGGCGCGGAGGGTGCCGTCGCGGAGGTCGCGGAGCAGGAGTTCCTTCTCGGCGTCGAGGGTGCGGGCGAACTGCACCAGCGTGCTCGGGTTCGCGGCCATGAACTGCGACACGTTCCGTGCGATCGAGCACCGCAGCGCGACGTAGTACCGGGCCTTCGGGTCCTTGATCTTCCCGGTGATGTAGGGGACCGCGTACATGCGGCGGATGAGCCGCTTCTGCACCATTGCGGTGTACCCGGACAGGTTCCCGCACGGGATGCCGGCCTCCGTGCGGAACTCCTCGGGGTCGCCGACCATCTGCACGATGGGCCGCATCGCGACCTTCCGCCCGCGGTTGTCGCGGTACATCTTCACGCCCCACATGTTCCACCCGCGCTTGTACGCCGCGAGGTAGTCGTCGGTCACCGGGATGAGCTTGCGGCTCGCGGTGGTGCCGGACGTGAGCGCGAACAGGTGGACCCGCTTCGCCGCGAGCAGCGCGCTCGTCTCACCCTTCTGGACGCGGTCGATGTACGGGCTGACGTATTCGTAGGGCGCGACCGGCACGGCGCGTCGGTATTCGGCGACGGTGCGCACGGCGGCGAACATGTGGTCGCGCCCGAACGCGGTGCCCTGCTGGGTGCGGAGGATGCGGAAGAGCAGTTCGCTCTGGACGGCTTCCGGTGTCTGGCACGCGACCTCGAACTGCCGCAGTTGCCGGCGGATCGGGTACGAGATGAGCCGCCCGACGCGAACGAGGAGGAACCGCTTCAGTGACATGGCGGGCACCTGCGCGTGAAAAAGCCCACCCGTGGTCGCGGGTGGGCTCGGGAGTTGTCGGGGCGCTCACCCCTCGTGGGCGACCGGGGCGGCCGGGGTGCCGGCGGCGAGGTGCGCGTCGAAGAAGGTGACCACCCGCGAGTGGTACTCGTCGCCGGCGACCGTCAGCGCCTGGTTGTGCTTCGCCTTCGGCACCACCCACAGTTCCTTCGGCCCGCGGGCCCGGGCGAACAGCGCCTTGGCCATCTCGGGGCGGATGTAGTTGTCGCCCTCGCCGTGGATCATGAGGAGCGGGCGGTTCAGGCGGCCGACGGCCTTCTCGACGCTCGGGTACGTGACCCCGCGGTTGCGGGCCACCTTCTTCGCCCCGACCATGCCGATGATCCCGTAGAACCACGTCGGCAGCACCCGCTGGATAATCTTGCGGTCGCTGTAGATCTGGATCCACCGCTTCAGGTACGGGATCATCGTCGTGTGCGTGCCGTACGCGCCGTCGGTGACGATGCACCGAACGGCCGGCTCGCCCGCGGCGGCCAGGAACCCGGTGCCGCCGCCCTTGCTGATGCCGAACAGGCCGATCCCCTTCGCGTCCGCGTCGGGCCGCGTGAGGAGGTAGCGGATCGCCGCCCGGGTGTCCGCGAGGTCGCGGTCGGTGACCCACTGGAGCGGCTCGTAGTTCGGGTCCTTGTCGCTGTCCCCCTGGCTCCGGGCCTCCACCGCGAACACGTCGTACCCGGCCCCCAGGAGCTTCTCGCAGTACGGCCGGCACGCCCACCGGTTCGAGCCGAACTCCAGCCCGAACAGGATCACGCCCTTGCGGGCCGGGGCGGTCGTCTTGAGGTAGCACCCGCGGAGCGTGAGGCCGTCGTCCGCCTTGAGCGAGACCTCCTCGCCGCCCGCGTCCTTCTCGCCCCGCGGGATGACGAACAGCGGCTTCTCCTGGAAGATCCGGGTCAGGTAGCCCATGTAGTTCCAGCGGACGTACAGGTACAGCGCCGCCATCACGAGCGCGTACGCCACCGGCGGGAAGGCCAGGACGGTGATCAGAACCCAGAACCAAAAAACCACCACGCACCTCCCGGGCGGAAGGACCAGAGTCACAGGGTGTCGGGCTCAGTCCGTGAACTTGGACGCGATCAGGGCGATGTTCTGCCCGCCGAAGCCGAAGCTGTTGCTCAGCACGTGCCGGAACCGGACCTCGCGGGCGGTGTTCGGCACGTAGTCGAGGTCGCACGCCGGGTCGGGCGTCTCATAGTTGATCGTCGGCGGCACCACGCCCTTGCGCATCGCCACCACACTTATGACCAATTCGACGACGCCGGCCGCGGCGATCAGGTGCCCGAGCATGCTCTTGGTGCTGGAGATCGGGACCTTCCTCGCGTGGTCCCCGAACACGCCCTTGATGGCGGCCGTCTCGGTCGAGTCGTTCGCCTGGGTGCTGGTCCCGTGCGCGTTGATGTACCCGACGTCGGTTGGCTTGATGCCCGCGTCGGCCAGTGCCTCGGCGATCGCCCGGATCGCCCCGCGGCCCTCGGGGTGCGGGTCGGTCATGCGGTACGCGTCGGCGGTCGTGCCGTACCCGGTCAGCTCGGCGTAGATGTGGGCGCCGCGCTTCTTGGCGTGCTCCAGCTCCTCGAGGACGACGAGCCCGGCCCCCTCGCCGATCACGAACCCGTCGCGGTTCAGGTCGAACGGGCGGCTCGCGGTCCGCGGGCTGTCGTTCCGCTGCGACAGCGCGGTGAGGCGGTTGAACCCGCTGACGCCGAGCGGGTGGATCATGCTGTGCGACCCGCCGGCGACCATCACGTCGGCGTCGCCCCAGCGGATGATGTCGAGCGCCTCGCCGATCGCCTGCGAGCTGGCGGCGCACGCGGTCTGGCACGCCTGGTTCGGGCCGTCGAGCGCGAACGTCTCGGCGATGTGCCCGGCCGGGGTGTGCATCTCCTGCTCGCCCTCGCGGGGACCGTCCATCCACCGGAGCATCACCCGGGTGAACTCGCCGGGGTCCACCGCCCCGGGGCCGCCCTTGGGGCTCGCGTGGGCCAGCCCGCGGACCAGCGCCGGGAACTCGTCGCTCCCCTCGCCGGAGCCGAGGTACACCCCCATCCGGGAGCGGTCGCCCTTGGCCGGGTCGAGCAGCCCCGCGTCCTCGATGGCGGTCTTGGCGGCGGCGAGGCCGAAGTGCGTGTTCAGCCCGCAGAACTCGAACCGGGCCGCGTCCCGGAGGAACCGGCCGAGGTCGAACCCCTTGATTTCGGAGGCGAAGGTGGTCGGGAACGTGCGCGCGTCGAACCGGGTGATCGGGCCGACGGCCGTGCGGCCCTCCACCTGGCTGGTGAACAGGTCGTCCACGGTCACCCCGAGCGGGGTGACGACGCCCATGCCGGTGATCACAACCCGTCTGCGCATCTCAGTCCACCCACTTGCGGATCACGACGACCGAACTCTGGCCGAGGTCCGTGTACGAGAGCTTCAGGGCGTAGGACTTGGTGACGGGCCGCGGCGCACCGGTGTGGACGGCAACGGGGCACGCGGGGTCGGGGTTCGCGTGGTTTAGCGTGCCCGGGAGCTGGCCGTGCTTCAGGGCCAGGACGCTGCACGCGAGTTCGGACAGCCCGGACGCGGCCCCCATGTTCCCGAACCGCGACAGCGGCGCGAACACCGGGACCGACTTGCCGAAGACTTCGCCGATGGCCCGCGCCTCGAAGGCGTCGCCGCGGACCGTGCCGAGCCCGTGCGCGTTGACGTGGTCCACGTCGCTCGGCGTGATGCCGGCGGCACTGAGTGCGTTGCGGATCAGCCGGGCCATTCCCGGGCCGGCCAGCCCGCGGTCGACCCCGCTGGCGACCGTCACGACCTCGGCGTAGATCTTCGCCTTGCGGGCGAGTGCGTGGTCGAGCGCCTCAAGCGTGAACGTCGCGGTCCCCTCGCCGGGGGCGGTGCCATCGCGGTCCCGGTCGAACGGGCGGATCGCCCCCTCGGGGTCGTGGTTCCGCTTCGAGAAGCTGGCGAACAGGTTGAACCGGCTCAGGCTCAGCGGGTGGACCTTGGCCTCGCTCCCGCCGACGAGCATGACGTCGGCCGCCCCGCGGCGGATGATCCGCAGCGCCTCGGCGAGCGCGACCGCGCCGGCGGTGTCGCCGGGGATCTGCGTGTTGCTCGGCCCCTGGATGTCGTAGAGGATCGTGGCGTGGCACGCGGGCATGTTCGGGAGGTACTTCAGCATCCACAGCGGCGGGACGTGGCTGAGCCCCTTGCGGCCCCACGCGTCCATGTCCGGGGCCTCGGCCTCCGGGGCGATCGAGTGCGTGCTGGCCGGGCCGAGGTCGTCGAGCTCCGTGGCCCCCATGACCGAGGCGAACTCGACCCCGATCCGGTGCGACGGGACGGTCCCCTTTGCCAGCCCCGCATCCTGCATCGCGAGCTGGCACCCGATGACGCCGAACTCGACGGTCCGGGCCATCGAGTTGAGGGTCCGCCGGTACGACTTCTCGATGAGCGCCTTGGCGGAGAACCCGCGGACCTCGCCGGCCATGCGGGACGGCAGGTGCTCCGGGTTGAGGTGCGTGATGGTGTGGACGCCGGGGGTGCCGGCCAGGAGGGCTTGCCAGAAGGCGTCCGGGCCGGTCCCGAGCGGGTTGATGACGCCGAACCCGGTCAGCACGGCGCGTCGTGAGTGGGTCGTGGTGTCCGTCACCCGTTTGTGCCTCGCGTTCGTCGGCGTCCCCGACAACTCAATTCCCCGGCTCCTTCCGGCCCGCAACGCGGCCGCCGGTCAGCGCCTCGGGCCGCGGAGAGGGGCGGGCCGGGCGGGGTTCTTCCGGGGCGCTCCCCCGTTCAACATTAGAACAGTGTATGGGGTCGGGGAACGAACGGCCGGCAGATCGGCCGTGAGAACCGAAGGTAGCGGTGGCAACGTCCGCTTTAACGGCGTGACCCGACCCGTCACGGGGCCGCCGCGGGGGGGGCGGTGGCCGCCTCGGCCATCTTCAGGAGGTACGCCAGTTCGCCGCTGAAGACGAACTTGGAGTCGGGCATTCCGGGGGGCAACTGGGCGGGGCTCACGTGGGCGAACATGATCTCGACCTCGACCACCAGCTCGCCGCCGGCGTGGACCGTGCCGGTCACCCGCGCCCCGGTGTCGTTCAGATCGAGGAGGGTGGTGGTGTAGGTGAGCTGCTCGCCGGGGGCGGTCTCGCGGTGGAACTTCGCCCCGGACATCTTGGCCAGGACGACGTTCTTCTCGAAGTTGTTGGCGTGCCCCACGAGGATGCCCCCGGTCTGGGCCAGCCCCTCGAGGATGAGCGTTCCGGGCATCACGGGGACGCCCGGGAAGTGGTCGGCGAAGTGGTCCTCGGCCAGGCTGAGGTTCTTGACCGCGACCGCCGACTTCTTCGGCTCGAAGGCGACGAACCGGTCGATCCACGTCCAGCGCATGCCTGGCCCCCGCGGCCCCGCCGCCGGGGCGGGGCCTGGTGTGTTACTTCGCGTTCACGCGCGACTGCAGGTAGTTGACGATCAGGTCGACCGTGAACAGGTCTTCCATCTTGTCGAGCCGCGGGTCCTTGCGGAACTCCGTCAGGTCGGCGTAGGGCATCCGGGTCTGGAGCTCGACGAGGCCGGGCTCGGTGATCTTCCCGCCGGCGACGAACTTCGGGTCGCCCTGGAAGATCGACTCCGGGAACAGGTCCTCGCGGGGGATGCTGAACCCGAACTGCCGCTCGAGGCGGAACACGATGTCGAGGAAGTCGATCGACTCGGCGTTCAGGTCGCCCTTGAGGCGGGCGGTCGGCGTGACCTCGTTGTCGTCGACGTTGAGGGCGTCGACGAGGGTGGCCCGGACCTTGGCGAAGATTTCGTCGTGCGTCATGGTTTCCTTCTCCGTCCCGGGGGGGTTCAGGATATTGCCCCGAGGCTGAGGCCGCCGTCCACAGTAATGACCTGCCCGGTAATGTACGCCGCCGCGGGGCCGGCCAGGAACACCACCACGCTGGCGATGTCTTCGGGCTTGCCCAGCCGCTTCACCGGGATGAGCTTCTTGAGGCTGTCCTCGCCGGCCATGTTCCGCACGGCCGCACTCATGTCCGTCTCGATGAACCCCGGGGCGACGGCGTTCACCAGCACGTTGCGGGAGCCGAGTTCGGCGGCCAGGACGCGGGTGAGGCTGTTCACCGCCCCCTTGCTGGCCGCGTAGTTCGACTGCCCCTTGTTCACGTGGTCCGCGGCGATGCTCGACACGTTGATGATCCGCCCCGACCGCTGCTTGAACACCATCTGCTTGGACACGGCCTTGCAGAAGGCGAACACGCCGTTGAGGTTGGTGTTGATCACCGTGTTCCAGTCGTCCGCCTCCAACTGCACGAACAACTTGTCGCGGATCACGCCCGCGTTGTTCACCAGGATATCAACCCGGCCCCAATCCGCCAGAACCGCCGCGACGACGCGGTCGCCCGCGGCGGGGTCGGCGACGTCGGCCTGGTGCGCCTTGGCGACCAACCCGGCAGCGGCCGCCTCGGCCTCGAGCGCCTGGGCCGCGTCGGTGCTCCCTTTATACACGAAGGCGACCTTCGCGCCCTCCCGGGCCAGGGCCAGCACGACGGCGCGGCCGATCCCGCGGCTCCCGCCCGTCACGATCGCGACTTGGTCCTTCAGCGTCATCGGCTCTCCTCAACCGCCCTTCAGCGCCCCGGTCAGCAGCCCCCAGTGGGCCCTCAGGTGTTCGAGCAACTTCGCCTCGGCGGCGGCCCCGGCCGGGCCGCGGGCCGCGAGGCCGTAGCCGCGGAGGGTGAACTGGGCGGCGACCGTCTGCTCGCCGGCGTCGTTCGTCCCCTTCGCCTTGAACGCGGCGGTCCCGTCCTCGACTTTCGTGAGTTCGGCCAGCACGTCCATCCGGCGGCCGGGCTGCATGAACGTCCCGTACTTGACCTGCTTGACCTCGCGGAGCACCACCACCGGGTGCCCGAAGTCCGTCGTCGCCCGCCACAGCCACGCCGCGGCCTCGACGCACGCCTGCAGCATCAGCACGCCGGGCATGATGGGGAAGCGGGGAAAGTGGTCCGCGAGGTACTCTTCGCCGAGGGCGAGAAACTTGGACGCCTTGAGGGACTTCCCGGGCTCCCAGGCCTCGACTCGGTCGATCAGGTGGAACCGCATCGAAGCGAGACCCAGGGGCCGGCCGGCGCTGCGGCCGCGGTCGTAAAGAGATGAAAGTATAGGCTCCCGGCCGCGAACGGACACCCCTGTCGCGAATTCCCGGGGGCGCGGGCCGCGGCGCGGCGGCGCAGTCTGGTCGGACCCGCCGGCCGCACCTAGAATCAGGATTTCCCACACGTTACCGGTCCGCACTCACACTTGGTAAGGAGACAACGATGGCGACCCGAGGGGGCAAGGGGCGGCGCAAGGTCGGGCGGAAGAAGCGGCGGATGCGGGCCCGGATCCGCCACCGCAAGTGACCAAGAATTGTCTTGCCAGGGGCGGCCCCTGACGGTATCCGGCCCGTTCGTATCGGGGGATACGGCCGGGGGAACACGTCATGGTTCGGTTGCCGCTGCGCCGCGGGGCGCTCGGAGCGGTCTGCGTCCTCGCCCTTGCCGGGTGCGTCGGGGGCGGCCGCGCGCCCGACGAACTGCGGGAGACCGCGGGCTGGGTCGACCCCGACTACCCGGCCGGGCACGACGGCCCCGGGTGGGACACGGCCGAACTCGCCAAGGTCGCCGAGGTGGTCCGGGCCAACCGGAAGCCGGTCGACGGCACGGTCCCGCGGAAGCGGAGCATCCTCGCCCTGTCCGGCGGCGGGTCGTTCGGCGCGTTCTCGGCCGGCGTCCTGTCCGGGTGGAGCGAGACCGGCACCCGGCCCACCTTCGACGTCGTGACCGGGATCAGCACGGGGGCGCTCATCGCGCCGCTCGCGTTCCTCGGCCCGGCCTACGACTGCCAGCTCAAGCAGTTCTACACCACGGTCACCAACGACGACATCTACAAGAAGCACCGGCCCGTCCGGGCGCTGTTCGCCGACTCGTTCGCGGACAACGCCCCGCTCCGCGGGCAGATCGAGAGGACGCTGACGCCCGAGGTGATGCAGGCGATCGCCGCCGAGCACCTCAAGGGCCGGCGGCTGTACGTCGGCACCACCGACCTGGAGGGCCGGCGGCCGGTCATCTGGGACGTCGGCGCGATCGCGGTCCGCGGCACCCCGGCCGACCGCAAGCTCGCCGTGGACGTGCTGCTCGCGTCGGCGGCGATCCCGGGGTTCTTCCCGCCGGTGCCGATCCACCTCACGGCGAACGGCCGGGCCACCACCGAGCGGCACGTCGACGGCGGGGTCAGCGCGTCGCTGTTCATGGTGCCCCCGTTCGTGCCGCACGCGGAGCGGGACGCCCACCCCCGGAGCTGGCTGTACGGGTCCGACCTGTACATGATCGTGGCCGGGAAGCTGTACGCCGACCCGGAGCCGGTCCCCGCGTACAGCCTGAAGATCGCCGGCAGCGCGATCTCGACGGTGCTGTACGCGCAGACCCGGGGCGACCTCCAGCGGATGTTCATGCTCACCATGCTCACCGGCATGAACTACCACCTCACGTCGATCCCCGAGGACTACGACGCGCCGACCTCGGCGACCGAGTTCGACCCGGTGAAGATGACGGCCATGTTCAACGAGGGGGCGGCCATGGTCCGGGCCGGGACCGCGTGGCGGGCCACCCCGCCCGGGGTCGACAAGAGCGAGGCGGTCCTGTTCCGCTCGAAGGCGGCGCTGACCCCGGGGCCGTGGCTCCGCAACCCCGTCGCCCAGCCGCCCGGGGCGTT
Organism: Gemmata sp.; assembly: GCF_051859125.1. Lineage (NCBI taxonomy): Bacteria > Pseudomonadati > Planctomycetota > Planctomycetia > Gemmatales > Gemmataceae > Gemmata > Gemmata sp. The sequence goes on along the minus strand of NZ_JBHYGG010000266.1, from coordinate 24,659 downwards.
CCCGCCGACGACGCCCGGGGGCATTCCGGTTCCGCCGCCGCCGGTGATGAAGTGACCCGCTCCGATCCGCCGGGCCGCACGCCGAGGGGGGTACGCATGCGCGCGACGCGCCGCACATCGAAGCTCGCGTTCGGGCTGGTCCTGGCCCTGGGGGCCGCGGCGCTCGGCTGCGCCGGGGGCGGCGACGGCGAGGGCCGCCGCGGGCCGTTCGCCCGGTTCCGCAAGGGGCCCGGCGAGGGCCGGCCGGACGAGGAGCTGAAGCGGGCCATCGGGTGGACCGACCGGGCCGAGCAGACCGCGGTCCGCAGCGTGCTGCCCCGCGGCGAGCTGGTGGCGTTCGGGACCCAGGCCCGGACCGCCCGCAAGCCCGCGGAGCCGTCGCCGCACAAGGACATCCTCGTGATCTCCGGCGGCGGCGTGTACGGCGCGCACCCCGCGGGGGTCCTCTACGGGTGGACCCAGGCCGGCACCCGGCCCACGTTCGACGTGGTCACCGGGATCAGCACCGGCGCGCTCGTCGCCGTGTTCGCGTTCATCGGGCCCAGCGTCGACTGCCAGTTGCGGGAGGCGTACACCACGATCACCGACGACGACGTGTTCAAGAAGCACCGGTTCCCGCGGTCGCTCCTATCCGAGTCGCTCGCCGACAACGCCCCCCTCGTGCGGCTCATCGCGAGGTACGCCACCGACGAGCGGATCGCCGAGATCGCCGCGGCGCACCAGGCGGGCCGCCGGCTGTACGTCGGCACCACCGACCTCGACGTGCGGCGCGGCATCTTCTGGGACATGGGCGCGATCGCGTCGGAGGGCACGCCGCAGTCGCGGGCGCTGTTCCGCAAGGTGCTGCTCGCGTCGGCCGCGATCCCGGGGTTCTTCCCGCCGGTCCCCATCGAGGTGACCGTGGACGGCCGCCGGTACGTCGAGCGGCACATCGACGGCGGGGTGTCGTCGTCCATGTTCTTCGCCCCGCCCTGGGTGCCGCCCGGGGAGCGGGCCGCGCTGCCGCTGTCGTGGCTCCACGGGTCGGACCTGTACGTCCTCGTCGCCGGGAAGATGTACCCGGACCCCACGCCGGTCAAGTCGCGGAGCCTGGCCATCGCCGGCAACGCCGTCTCGACGGTCCTCTTCGACCAGACCCGCAGCGACCTGCACAAGCTGTTCCTGCTGAGCATCGTGACCGGCATGAACTACAACGTGTCGGTGATCCCGAAGGAGCTCCAGTCCCCGACCGAGAGCACGTCGTTCAAGCCGGCCGAGATGACGGTGCTGTTCGAGGCCGGGGCCGAGTGGGCTCGGAACCACGGCAAGTGGCGCGACACCCCGCCCGGCAGCGAACCCGGCGAGGGCGGCCGCTACCGGGCCGGCACCGTGCTGACCGACAACGGCAACCGCGGCGTCATCGGCGGCGACGAGAACCTGATCCCGGCCGTGCCGCCGAAGAAGTGACACGCGCGAATGATTCCGGTCGGGGGGCACACCCCTCCTCCGGAACCATCCTGAAGTCCGGAATCAACCACACTTGACCGGAAGAAAGATTATTGGATCGGTATGGAATTTGGTAAGTACTGTGTGGGCTGGGTGTTGTGAGGAATCTGGGTGCGCGGGCCACCGGCGCACACCCGCTTGGAAGTCCGGAACCATCCGAATCACCAGGATTCGTTACTCTCTGGTGGGGCAGGCATTCCTGCCTGCCTCCGGACGCATCACGAGGCAGGCAGGAATGCCTGCCCCACCCAAGAACAACTGGTCCGCGCGAACGTGCTCACATCGTCCGGCCGCCGTCGACAACGAGCACCTGGCCCGTGGTGAGGGTCGTCCCGGTCGCGAGGTAGACGACCGCGTCGGCGATGTCGTCCGGGTCGGCGGCGCGGCCCAGCGGGGCCTGCTCCAGGAACTTGGCGATGTGCGCCTCCCTTCCGGCGAGCCAGCGGGTGTTGATCGGCCCTGGGGCGACCGCGTTCACCCGCACGTCCGGCCCGAACGCCTTCGCCAGCGATTGCGTCACGCAGTTGAGCGCCGCCTTGCTCGCGGCGTACGGGATCGAGCTCCCCTGCCCCGTGAGCCCGGCCACGCTCGTGACGTTCACCACGTTCCCCTTCGCGGCCCTGAGCAGCGGCAGCGCGGCCCGCACGCAGTAGAACGCCCCCTTCACGTTCACCTGGAAGATGTCGTCCCACACGTCTTCGGTGAGGGCGTCGAGGTCGGTGTGGGCGACGAAGTGGGTGGTGCCGGCGTTGTTCACGAGCACGTCGAGCCGGTCGAACGCGGCCTCGGTGGCCCCGACCATCTGCCGCACCTCGGTGTCGGACCCGACGTTGGCCTTGCACAGCAGCACGGGGACGCCGCACTCCTCGACGAGCCGCACGGTCTCCAGTGCCTCGGCCTCGGACCGCGAGTAGTTGACCGCAACGGCGAACCCGAGTCTGGCGAACCGAACGGCGCACGCCCGGCCGACGCCCGTGGCGCTACCGGTGACGAGGGCGACTTTCCGCGGCGTGGACATGCGAGGCGCTCCGTGGTGGGGTTGGGGTATTGTCCGACCGCGGCCGCGTCCGGGCCAGCGCGAACCAAGCTCGCGGCTCGGGCGACGAATCCCGTGGTAGGATGAGTTCGACCCCCGGGAGGTGTGCCGTGTCGAACCAACCGCAGCGCAACATTTCGCCGGACCGCGAGATCCTCTACTACGCCGGGATGGTACTCACGGCGGTCGGGGTGCTGTTATTCTTCTCGGTGTTCGTGACCGGGTGCATGAACTTCGGCAACTTCGACCACTTCGAGGAGCGCGCCCGCGGCGAGATGGCCCGTGCCCTCGGGGGCATGGTGCTCATGGCGATCGGCCAGGGGATGCGGGCACTCGGCGTTGCGGGGCTGGCCGGCTCGGGCGTGGTGCTCGACCCGCAGAAGGCCCGGAAGGACCTCGAACCGTGGAGCCGCTCGGCCGGCGGGATGCTCGCCGACGCACTCGACGAGACGGGCCTCGCGAAGCAGACCGACACCCCCGCCCCGCCGCCGGTGGTGAAGGTGCGCTGCCGCGGGTGCGCCGCACTCAACGACGAGCACGCCAAGTTCTGCAACCAGTGCGGCCAGCCGGTGTGAACGACCGGAGGTTGGCGGAAGGCGTGGCCGCCCAACACCCGCCGCGAGCGGTCTGGTCCGAGCCCGAGCGCCGAGCGAGGGGTGAGCGTGAACCCTCGCTCGGCGCTCGGGCTCGGACCAGACACGAACCAAATACCGGGGTGAGTCGTGACGTGCGCGCCCAGGGTACTCCGGTTGCCCCGCGAGCGCCCCGCACCTCACATGCCCGCCCAGTCCTTCGGCTTCAGCCAGTAGTCGGTGAGTTCGGCCTCGGGGGTGCCGGCCGGCGGGCGGTAGTCGTACAGGTAGCGGACCACCGGCGGGAGGCTCATCAGGATGCTCTCGGTGCGGCCGTCGGTCTTCAGACCGAAGATCGTGCCGCGGTCGTACACGAGGTTGAACTCGACGTACCGGCCCCGCCGCACCTCCTGGAAGAACCGCTGCTCCGGGGTCCACGGGAGCGCCTTGCGGCGGTCCACGATCGGGACGTACGACTCGACGAACGCCTCGGCGGCCTCGCGCACGAAGCCGAACGTCGCCTCCGATGCGTCGGCGTAGTCGAAGAAGATGCCGCCCACGCCGCGGGCCTCGCCGCGGTGCTTCAGGTGGAAGTAGTCGTCGCAGTCCCGCTTCATCTTGGCGTGGTCCGCGACCGGAGCGTGCGCGTCGCACACGCGCTTCCAGACTTTGTGGAAGTGGACCACGTCGTCCTTGAACGGGTAGTACGGCGTGAGGTCCGCGCCGCCGCCGAACCACGCCTTCGAGCCGTGCGTGAGGAACCGGAAGTTCGCGTGGACGGTCGGGACGAGCGGGCTCCGCGGGTGGATCACCAGCGACACGCCCGCGGCGGTGAACGCGAGCCCGTCCCCGGGCATTTGCTTGGCGAACTCGGGGCTGAACTCGCCGTGGACCTCGGAGAAGTTCACCCCGCCCTTCTCGATCACGCCGCCCTCGGCGATCACCCGCGACCGCCCGCCGCCGCCCCCGGGCCGCTCCCACACGTCCTGCCGAAATTTCCCGGAAGCATCCGCGGCTTCGAGCGTATTACAGATGCGGTCCTGCAGGCCCTTGAAGAAGTCCACGGCGCGGTCGTGCATCGGAGTCCCCCTGGCGGGCGCGTTCGCCAGGGGCGTTGTACCCGCCCGCGGGGTGTTTGCAACCGCCCGGCCGCCCCCGTATCCTTGGGGGGGCCACGTCCCGCTCCGTTCGGAGGAAGCCCGCCATGCGCCCCGGACCCCTCGCCCTCGTGCTGGCGCTGCTCGCGCCCGCCGCGGGCCTCGCCGCCGACCCGCCGCTGCCGCCGCTCACGTTCCAGACCGCGCCGCCGGGCCAGTTGTTCGACGCGCTCCGCACCGCAGGCGACCACGTCGGCGGCGAGGCGGGTGTGAAGGCGGTCACCAGGGGGCTCAAGGAGCTGTTCGGCGCAAAGGGGGTCGAGGGGATCGACCTGACCCGGCCGGTCCTCGGGTACGCCTACGGGGGCGCGGCGGTGGAGGACTTCACGCTCGTCGCCGTCCTGCCGGTCGTCGGCGAGAAGGAGTTTCTCGCGCTGTGCGACCGGCTCAATGCGGTCAAGGCGCGGGCCGACGAGAAGGACCAGGGGCTGTACCACCTGCCGCCGGCCGTGCGGGGGAACAAGGCGCTGCTGCGGTTCTCCGAGCGGTACGCGTACGTCGTGTACGGCAAGAAGCCCGAGCCGCACGCCGCGGCCGCAGCGCTGGTGCCGGTCGCGAGGCTGTACGACCCGGCCGACCGGGCGCTGGTCACCGGCCGGGTCCACTTCGACCGCGACCCGTACGCCGCCGCGGTCGCGAGCTGGGTCGGGGCGCGGCTCGTCGGCGACGTGTTCCGGGACGGCGGCCGCATGTTCTGGATCCCCGGCACCCGCGCGGTGGGCGCGTCGCTGGCGACCGGGTTCGAGAAGACGATGTTCCGGTTCCTCCTCACCGGCGGGGCAGAGACGTTCACCGCCCGGGTCGCGTCGCTCGACCCGCAGACCGGCGAGCTGGTGTTCGACGCGACGCTGACCCCGAAGGCCGGCACGCAACTGGCAAAGGACGTCGCCGCGTTCCGGCCGGCCCCGCACCGCTTCGCGGCGCTGCTCGACCACCCGGACACGGCCGCCGCGTTCCAGGGCCGGTTGCCGCTGTACACGTCGGAGATGCGCGGGGAAGTCGTCGGCATCTTGGGGGAGGCCCGGAAGGAGGTCGCCCGCGGCGACCCGCTCGGGAGGCCCACGTGGGACGAGCTGCTCAAGGCACTGGTCCGCACCACCAAGGGCGACGAGTTGGACGTGGCCGCGGCGCTCCGCGGCCCGGACAAGGCCGGCGCGTTCACCGCCGTCGCCGCGGTGGCGCTCGACGACACCGCCGCGCTGGAGAAGGAGGCCAGTGCGTTCTTCGATAAGATCGCGGCCGCCGACGTCAAGGAACTGGTGAAGTGGGACGCCGACAGGGCCGGCAAGGTCTCGATCCACACGCTCCGGATGAGCCACAACGAGCTCCGCACAATGGCCAACGTGTTCGGCGGGGAGAAGGCGACCGTGGCGTTCGCGTTCGCCCCGCACGGGGTCGTGGCGGTCGCCGGCCCGGACCCGGTGCCGGTGCTGAAAGACGTGCTGGCGCTGAAGCCGGTCGCCGCGCCGGTGGCGTCGGCCGTGGGGAACGCGGCCCGGGTCGTGAAGGCGATGGAGGCGGCCGCCACGCGGGGCCGCGAGGCGAACGAACTCGCCGGGATCCTGGGCCGCGACGACACGACGCTCCGGGCGTTCGCCCTCACGCTCGACGGCGGCAAGGAACTGAAGGCGACCGCGGCCGTGAACCTGCGGCTGATCCCACGGGCGGTGCTCGACCGCGACATCCGCCGCGCCAACCGGGACACGGACGCTCCGTTCCCGCCCCCCCTCCCGAAGTAGTCCACCCCAACAGGAGGTCCGCAATGCGCTCCCGCTTCCTTCACGCCCTGGCGGCCGTGCTCGCCCTCGGTGGCGCGGCGACGGCCGAGCCGCCCAAGCCGGCCGTCGTGATCCAGACCCAGCCAATGTCCCGCGTCCTGGCCGACGTCCGGGAGGCACTCCGACAGGTCGGCGGTGCCGCCCAGGGCGAGGCGATGGCCAAGGACTTCGAGAAGGGCTTGAAAGAGAGTCTCGGCGAGAAGGGGTTCGACGGGCTCGACATCAACCGCCCGGCCGCGGCCTACGCGGTCCTGAGGGACAAGCCCGAGGACTGCGGGCTCGTGGTGGTACTCCCGGTCACCGCGGAGAAGGACTTCGTCGCGTTCCTCGAGCGGGTCCACATCAAGGCCGACGCGGTGGACGGCAAGAAGGGCGTGTACGAACTCGACCTGCCCAACGACGAGCTGTTCCCGAAGGGGTCGCACCTCCAGTTCGTGCCGGGCGGGTGGGCGTACCTGACGCTCAACGACGGCGACCCGACCGACCCCAAGGAGCTCGTCGCGATCGGCGACCTGCTCGACAACGCCGACACGGCGCTGGTCTCGGTCCGCGTGTACCCCGGCCGCCTGCCGCCGAAGCTCGTGGCCGCCGGGCTCGACGGGATCGACCAGGCCGCCGGCACGTTCAAGATGTTCCTCGGCGGCGCGCCGGGGGCCGACACGAAGGGGGTGCTGGCGCTGCTCGAGGAGGGGCCGAAGCTGGTCCGCCGGTACGCCGGGACCGCGATGAAGGAGGCCGAGGAGGTCCGCGTGTCGCTCGGGTTCGACCCCGCGGGCGGCGAGGGCGCACTGGAACTGGTCGTCGTCCCGAAGCCCGGCACCGCGCTCGCCAAGGATCTCGCCGCGGTCGCGCCGACCACGAACCGGTTCGCCGCACTCGTGACCAAGGACGCGGCCGCCGCGGTGCTGTTCAAGGCCCCGCTGTTCGCCAAGGAGCTCCGCGACATCGCCGGCGCGCAGTACGACGGGTTCGCAGAGGCCGTGAAGGACGCGCCGCTGCCCGAGAAGCTGCGGCCGGTGGTCGCGGAGGGGGTGAAGGGCGTCGCCCGCGCGTTCAAGGCCGGGAGCGGCGACTGCGCGGTGGTGCTCAACGGGCCGAACGCCGACGGCAAGTTCACCGTGGTCGCGGCGCTCGCGTTCGACGACCCCGCGGCCCTCGACAAGGCCCTCCGCGAGCTGGCGAAGGACGCGGACCTCGGCAAGGAGATCGAACTCGACGCGGCAAAGGCCGTCGGCGGGAGCGTTCACAAGGTGCCGCTGCACCGGCTCCTCCCCGACGGGGGCGGCGAGGGCCTCGCGAAGGTGTTCGGCGACAAGCCGGCCGGCGCGGTCGCGGTCGGGAAGGACGCGGTGATCGTGGCGTTCGGCCCCGGCGCGGTCGAGGCGGCGAAGGCGGCGCTGGAGGCGAAGCCGGCGGCCGCGCCGGCGCTCGACGTGACCGCGAACATGAGCAAGCTGCACAAGCTCGTCGCGCTCACCGACCCGATGGGCGGGGGGACGTTCGCGAAGTTCATGGGGACCGCGGACAAGCCGGTCCCCGCGCTGCGGGTGACGGTCGCGGGCGGCGAGAAGCTGACCGTGCGGGTGACCCTGGGCGCGCAAATCCTCCCGCGGGTGTTCCTGGTCGGCGAGAGCTCCACGACCACGTTCGAGAAGGTCGGCGAGGCCGTCAAGCCGTGACGCCCGGCGGGCGGGGGGCGTGAGCCCCCCGAGTTCTTCGTTCGCGCTTCACTCGGGGGGCTCACGCCCCCCGCTCGCTTCCGCCCGTCCTCCATACAATTCCCCCGCACCACACCCCGGCCGCCTTCCCGGGCGGCCCCCTGCCCATTCCCGGACCCGGAGCCCACACATGCGTTGCCTCTCCGTTGCTGCCGCCCTCGCGTGCTCGGTCGCGCTCGTCGCTGCCGCCGACACCGACCCGTGGAAGCTCGACGACAAGCTCAAGATCGCGAGGCCCGAGGACACCAAGGACGCCGAGGGCACCAAGCCGCCCGAGGGGGCGGTCGTACTGTTCGACGGGAAGGACTTCTCGAAGTGGGTGAAGCGGGACGGGAAGAGCGAGGTGAAGCTGGCCATCAAGGACGGCGCTCTGGAGGGCGCGAAGGGCCACGGCGACATCATCACGAAGGACAAGTTCGGCGGCGCGTTCAAGCTGCACGTCGAGTTCCGCGTCCCCTACGAACCTGGCGGGGCCGGCCAGGGCCGTGGTAATAGTGGCGTGTACCTGCAGGGCCGGTACGAGGTGCAGGTGCTCGACAGCTACGGGCTCAAGAGCGGAAAGAACGACTGCGCCGCGATCTACAACGTCGCCGCCCCGAAGACGAACGAGTGCAAGGCCCCCACGGTCTGGCAGAGCTACGACATCGACTTCACCGCCCCGAAGTTCGAGAACGGGAAAAAGACCGAACCCGCCCGCATGACGGTGCATCATAACGGGGTGAAGGTCCACGAGAACGTCGAGATCCCCGTGGACAACACGACCGCCGGCCTCGGCGGCGACCCCGCGACCCCCGGCCCGATCCTGCTCCAGGACCACGGGCACCCGGTCCAGTACCGGAACATCTGGCTGCTGCCCGCGAAGTGACGGGCGGGCAGTGTGGACCAGGGGACAGAGCCCCAGAGGACAGACGGCAGAAGTCGAACGCGCCGCGTGTTCCCCTTGTGGCCGCTGCCGTCTGGGGCTCTGTCCCCTGATTTGAAGACCAGGAAGGGCGACAACCCGATGGCCGACCCGAACGCGACCTCTCCCGTGCTCCTGACGACGCCCGAGTCCGAGCCGGTCCCGACCGTTCCCGACGTCCCACTGCCCACCGCCGCCCCGGGGGGCTCCAAGGAACTCCTCAAGCTCGCGCTGCCGCTCGTCGTCAGCCAGAGCTTCATGACGGTGCAGGTGTTCGTGGACACCGTGCTCCTGTCGTGGCACGACCCGCTCGAAATGGCCGCGTCGTTCCCGGCCGTCATGTGGTACTGGCTGTTCTTCGGCGTCCTCCAGGTCACCGCCGGGTACACCTCGACGTTCGTCGCGCAGTACACCGGCGCGGGGCGGCCGGGGCGCGTCGGGCCGGCGGTGTGGCAGGGCATCCACTTCGCGGTCGTCGCCGGCGTGCTGTTCATGGCCGTCGCGCCGCTCGCCCCGTGGCTCATCTCGCTGGGCGACCACCCCGCCGGCATCCAGCCGCTCGAAGCGGTCTACCTCCGGTGCCTCGCGTTCGCGGCGCTGCCGATGCTCGTGATGTCGGCCGTGAACGGGTTCTTCTCGGGCCGCGGGCACACCTGGACGGTCCTCGGCATCGAGGCGTTCGGCACCGCGGTGAACGTCGCGCTCGCGTGCGTGCTCATCTTCGGCCGCTACGGGTTCCCCGAGATGGGGATCGAGGGTGCGGGCTGGGCGACGGTCGTCGGGTCGTGGGCCTCGGCGCTGCTCGCGGTCGGGCTCATGCTGCGGGGCCGCTACCGGGCCGAGTTCGGCACCGCGAGCGGGTGGAAGCCCGAGCGCGAGCTGTTCGGCCGGCTCATGAAGTACGGCGGGCCGGCCGGCGCGCAGGTGTTCCTCGACGTGCTCGTGTTCAACGTGTTCATCCAACTCGTCGGAAGGCTCGGCGACGCGGCCCTCGGCGCGACCACGCTCACCGTGCGGCTGAACATGATCGCGTTCCTGCCGATGATGGGGCTCGGGCAGGCGATCTGCATCCTCGTGGGCCAGCGGCTCGGCGAGAACCGGCCCGAGCTGGCGGAGCAGACCACCTACAACGGCCTGCGGTGGATGGTCGGGTACATGTGCGTCGTCGCGGCGGTGTACCTGGGCGTGCCGACGCTGCTGGTGTCGGTGTTCGAGGGGGACCGGGACCCGGAGACGTTCGCGGCGATCGCGGCCGTGGTGCCGACGCTCCTGATCTTCGTCGCCGTGTACTCGGTGGCCGACGCGGTGAACCTGTCGTTCGCGTTCGCGCTCCGCGGGGCCGGCGACACGAAGTTCGTCACGCTCCTGACGTTCGCGCTCGCGTGGCCGCTCATGGTCATCCCGACGGCGGTGACCGTGTGGCTCGGCGGCAGCGTGTACTGGTGCTGGGTGTTCGCCGCGGCGCACATCATCGGGATGAGCGTGTGCTTCTGGTTCCGGTTCCGCAGCGGGAAGTGGAAGTCGATGCGGGTGATCGAGGCCGCGCCGACGACGGCGTGAGGTTGGGATGGCCCGCTCCGTCGAGGTGCAGTGAGCGTTGGCGGCGGGGTTGAGGTGGTGCCCCTCACCCGCCGCTCGCAAAGCCGAGCGGCGACCTCTCCCCGTGGGAACGGGGCGAGGTGGGGCACTTGTGCCTCTCGACAGGGAGGCGGACAGGTGAGCCAGGAAGAAGCCCGGCGAGCCCCACCTCGCCCCCCGTCTGGGGGGAGAGGTCGCCGCGCTTCGCGGCGGGTGAGGGGGTGCCACGCGAACCCGTCACCGGCCGCGTTGGCCCGTCCGGAGCAGGGCTCACGCACGCCCCCTCACCCGCGACTCGCAGAGCCTCGTCGCGACCTCTCCCCCCGGACCGGGGGAGAGGTGGGGCCTCCTGCTCCTCTTTGTCGCTTCGCGGCGGGTGAGGGGAAGATACGCTGCGTGTTGACCCAGCACGATCCCAGCTCCACGGTGCGAGGTCACTTCTTCTCCTTCGACACCCGCAGGTGCGCGTCGGCCACGTCCCACATGTAGTGCCCGATCTTGTACTTCTCGACGGCCGCGGTCATGTGCTCCAGTGCCTTCTTCTCGTCGCCCTCGGCCTCGTAGTACAGCGCGACGTACAGGTTCGCGTAGAACCGGGCCTCCTTCAGAGCCTCGCCGCCGAGCTTGGCCTTCTCGGCCGCGTCGATCACGTCCTGCGGCTTGATCTTCCCGGCGTACAGTTCCAGCACCTGCTTCATCGGCACCCGGCTGTCCTCGCTGACCGGGATGAGGTCCTCGCGGGCCTTCTTCGGCGTGTTCGCGCGGGCGTTGCACAGGTAGTGCCACGCGGAGTTCTCGACGTCCTCGGGGTTCACCTTGCGGTGCAGGTCGAACTGCGCGACGCCGTCCTTGTACCGGCCCGCGTAGTACAGCGCGATGCCGCGGCGCCAGTGCTTGGGGGCGAACTCCGGGTTCGCCTCCAGGTACTTGTCGAAGTCCGCGACGGCCTCCTTGAACTTGCCCGACTTCAGCTCCGCGTCGCCGCGGCGGTCGTAGGCCGCGACCGCCTTCGGGTCGAGCGCAATCACCTGGGTGAACGCCTTGGCCGCGTCGCCGTTCTGCCGCAACTTCAGGTGCGCCGAGCCGAGAACGAAGAACGCCGCCGGGTTCTTCGCGTCGAGCGCGATCGCCTTCTTCGCGAGCGCCACCGCGTCGCCCGCGTTCTCGGCCTTGTACGCGGCCCCGGCCTCCTCGACGAGCTTCAGCGCCTTCTCGGCGTCGCCGTCCGCTGCGCGTGCGAACCCGGGCGATAGGGCAATCAGTGCGGCGAGAGCGAACACTCGCATGGGGAGTCCTCGTAGGAGTGGGTAGCTGAGTAGAGATCCCGTCGAGATCCGTGCCGGGCGGTTGGCGGGCCGCCACGGAGGGCGGCCCCTACAAGAGCCTTCGTCTTCGGTTTGTAGGGGCCGCCCTCCGTGGCGGCCCGCGTGAGGCGAACGATTTCTACCCGGCTCGGGATAAGGTGGTGATGATCGTACCCTGCGGCGGGCTCGTATAACACCCCGCACGTTTCACTCTTCCCGTTGCGGAGCCAGGACATGGCGCAGTCGAAGCCGAACACCCCGCCCCCGGGCGAGCCCGACCCGGCGCAGATCAAGAAGGTGCTCATCCCCGCGGTCGCCATCGGCGTCGTCATCGTGCTGGTCGCGGTCGTCACGAGCATGAGCAGCGGCAGCGGGCGGGACATGTCCGACGGCTCGAACGGCTCGGTCGACGACTCGGGGCTAAAGGAGGCGACGCCCGGGGTGAAGTACCGCGACGTGAAGGAGGGCGCGGGCGACGCCGTCGTGCCCGGGGCCAAGGTGAAGGTCCACTACACCGGGTGGCTGACCGACGGCACCGTGTTCGACACGAGCAAGGACAAGAAGAGCCCGGTCGAGTTCCCGCTCAACGGCGTGGTGAAGGGGTGGGGCGAGGGCATCCCCGGGATGAAGCCGGGCGGCGTCCGCAAGCTCGTGATCTCGCCCGAGAAGGGGTACGGCGACCGGGCGACCGGGAAGATCCCGGCCGGTAGCACGCTCATCTTCGAGGTCGAGCTGATCGAGGCGACCCCCGGCCCGCGGCCGCGCCGCGCCCCGGCCCCGACCGACCTGAGCAAGGCGTCCGACGGCACCTCGCCGATCGCCCCGGACCCCGGGCTCAAGCCGCTCGGCGCGGGCGGGCTCATGTACCGCGACGTGAAGGTCGGCGACGGCCCCGAGGCGCCGGCGGGTGCGGGCGTCGTGATGGACTACACGGGCTGGCTACTGAGCGACGGGTCGGTGTTCGATTCGAGCTGGAAGCAGGGCCGCGACCCGCTCGACATGTCGCTCGCGGACCTCATCAAGGGGTGGCAGCAGGGGGTGCCGGGGATGAAGGTGGGCGGCATCCGCAAGCTGGTGATCCCGGCCGATCTGGCCTACGGCGCGAAAAGCCAGCCCGGCATCCCGGCGAACAGCACGCTCGTGTTCGAGATCGAGCTGCTCGGGCTGAAGTAGTAGTGGTGGGCGGTGGGCGGTGGGCGGTTTGTAGCCGCAGATGCGGCGACCGACGGTAGCCAGGGGTGCGGCCCGCGTGCGGGCAAACCCCTGGTCCCCGGCGCGGTGCGGATCGTCCCGGGGTTCTGTCGCCCCTCCGGGGCTGCGATCTGCGTGTGCCTGGGACCAGGGGTTGCTCTCGAGGACTCGCTCCACCCCTGGCTACCGTCGGCCGCCGCTCCGCGGCTGACAAACCACTGCCCACTGCCCACTGCCCACTGCCCACTGCCCACTGCCCACTCCCCACTGCCCACTCCCCACTCCCCACTCCCCACTCGCGTCAGCGCTGCACCCGCGCGCCGCCGCCGGCCGCGAACGCCTCGACCTCGCCGAGGGTCGCCATCGTCGTGTCGCCGTGGTACGTCGTGAGCAGCGCGCCGTGGGCCCAGCCCAGGTTCAGCGCCTGCTGCGGGTCGCGGCCGGTGAGCAGGCCGTACACGCACCCCGACGCGAACCCGTCGCCGCCGCCGATCCGGTCGATCACGTCGAGCTGGCACGTCGGGCTCGTGTACCGCTGCCCGTCCTTCCACAGCACCGCGGCCCAGTCGTGCCGGTTCGTCGAGTGGACCTCGCGGAGCGTGGTCGCCACCATCTTCACGTTCGGGAACTCCTTCACGGTGTTCTCGATCATGCCGAAGAACACCTCGGAGTCGAGCTTCGAGTCGGTCTTCTTCGTGACCTCCGGCCCCTTGATCCCGAGCCCCTTCTGCATGTCCTCCTCGTTGCCCACGAGGCAGTCCACGTTGGCGACGATCTTTCGCATCACCTCGACGGCCTTCTTGTCGCCGCCGGCCGCCTTCCACAGCTTGGCCCGGAAGTTCAGGTCGAACGACACGACCGCGCCGGCCGCCTTCGCCGCCTGCATCCCCTCGATGATGAGTTCGGCCGTGGTGCCCGAGAGCGCCGCGAAGATGCCGCCCGAGTGGAACCACTTCACCCCCTGGGCGAAGATCGCCTTCCAGTCGAAGTCGCCGGGCTTGAGCATCGCGCCGGCCTCGTTCGAGCGGTTGTAGAACACGATCGGGGCGCGGACCCCGTGCCCGCGGTCGCTGTACACGGTGGCGATGTTCGGCCCCCGGACCCCGTCGTGCTCGAAGTGCTTGTAGAACGGGGTCACGCCCATCTCGCGGACCCGGCCCTGGATCAACTCGCCGATCGGGTAGTTGACCATCGCGGTCGCCACGGCGGTCTTCAGCCCGAAGCAGTCCGACAGGTTCGCGGCCACGTTGTACTCGCCGCCCGAGACGTGGACGTCGAAGCTGCGGGCCTTGCGGAACGGGACCGGGCCGGGGTCGAGGCGGTGGATCAGCGCCCCGAGGGAGAGGAAGTCGAACGCGCAGGCGTCGGTGCGGATGGACAGGGACACGGGAGGGTTCTCCGGGCAACGTGCAGCGGCCCGCCGTCACGCCGACGGCCGGGCACCGTGAAGTTGCTGTCGTTGTACGGAGAACCACCGCGGGTGGATGCTGGCGGAACGGGTCGCGTGATTGGGCCACGGTTCAGGTGGCCGCCCCTCACCCGCCGCTCGAAGACTCGCGGCGACCTCTCCCCGCAGAGCCGGGGCGAGGTGGGGCACCCGTGCCGCTCTGTAGCTCCGTGGTCGTGGGAGCGTGTCGTGGGACCGAGCGCCCCACCTCGCCCCCGGTCTCGGGGGAGAGGTCGCGACGAGGCTCTGCGAGTCGCGGGTGAGGGGGCGCGCCGATGTGAACCAGCCACCTTCGCACCGCTCCCCCGTGTCCGGGACGGCCGCATTATACCGCACCGGCCTGGGTCAGTCGCCGTGCGGGACGGTGTTCACCTCGCACCGCGGGAGCGCCGTGCAGAACGCCGCGACCGCGGCCGGCGACACCTTCGTCCCGGCGACCGACAGGTGCTCCAGCTTCTTGCACGCCCGGAGGGTCTTCAGCCCGGCGTCGGTCACCGACGTGCCGTCGAGGTGGAGCTGCTTCAGGTTCGGGATCTGGGCGACCGTTGCCATCCCCGCGTCGGTCACGGCGGTGTGGTGCAGGCCGAGGGCGAAGAGCTTCGGGAACCGCATCAGCTCGGGCAGGTCGGCGTCCGCGACCGTTGTCTTCCGCACGTAGAGTTGGTCGAGGGCGGGAAGATCGGGGAGCCCCTTCAACGCGCCGGGCTCCAGCGCCGCCGAGTCCAGGTCGAGCAGGTACAGGTGCCGGAGCGGGGCGAGGTGCTTCAACCCGTCCGCGGTGACACCGGCCCCGGGGCGGTCGTTCGAGTAGCCGCAGTAGAGTTGGTGCAGCCCCGTGGCCCCGGCAGCGGCGGCCAGCCACGCGTCGGTGATCGCGTGCCCGTGGACGCTGAGCGCTTCGAGGTGCGGGGCGGTGGCGACGGCGGCGACCCCCGTCGGAGTCAGCTTCGAGCCGGAGGCGTAGAACTCGCGGAGCGCCGGGTGCCGCGCGAACGCAGCCGCCCCGGCGTCCGTGACCCGCGGGCAGAACTTGATTGTCAGGTGCGCGAGGGCCGGAAGCCGGGCCAACTCGGCGAGCCCGGCGTCGGTCAGCCCCTTGCACGAATCGAACCGGGCGTCCTCCAGCCCCGAGAGCCCGCGGAGCGTGCCGCGGACCGCCTCGTCGGTCAGGTCAGTTTTGTAGGGCAGCGTGACGCGCGTGACACGGAGCTCGGCCGGGAGTTCGGCGGCCGACTGCGGCGTGAGCCGCGTCCCCCGCGCGTCGAGGACCTTGACCGTGCCGCCGCTGCGGAGCACCCACTCCGCGGCGCGGCGGTCGGCGCTCTCGGCCCTCGCGGGCGGCGACGGGTCGGGCGTCCGCGGTGGTGCGGCCGGGTGCGGCGCCGGTACCGGCTTCGGGCCGGGCCACAGCGCGAACCCCAGTGCGGTCGCGGCCCCGAGCACCGCGACCGCGAGGACCGCGACCCACGCCCACTTGCGCCGCGGCTTCGGGGCCGGGCGCGGGGCGGGCGGCGGGGCCAGGTCGACCGTCTGCATCAGCGCGGCGGTCAGCTCGGGCGACAGGAACGGGCCGAGCGCCGCGGCCAGGTCCTGGGCCGAGGCGAACCGGTCGTCCGGGGCCTTCGCCATCGCCTGCCGGCACACCGCGTCGAGCCCCGGCGGGACGCCCGGGGCGAGGGTGCTGGCGGGCGGCGGCGGTGCCGTCAGCACCCGCGCGATGACCTCGGCGACCGACCCGCCGGTGAACGGCAGCTTCCCCGTGAGCAGCTCGAACAGCATGACCCCGAGGGCGTACACGTCGCTCCGGGGGCCGACGGCGGCCGAGTCGCCCCGGGCCTGCTCGGGCGGCATGTACGACGGCGTGCCGGCCACGCCGGTGGTCGACTCCTTCGGGTCGTCGGGGTCGGTCACCCGGGCCAGGCCGAAGTCGCTGACGACGTACTCGCCGTGGTCCGGGTCGAACAGCACGTTCGCCGGCTTCAGGTCGCGGTGGACGACCCCGCGGTCGTGGGCCGCCTGCACCGCGAGCGCCAGCGACGCGACGATCCGGGCCGCCTCGTGCGTGGGGAACGGCCCGCCCCGCTCGGCGAGGATGTCGGCGAGGGTCTCGCCCGGGACGTACCCCATCACGATGAACGGGGTGCCGTCGGCCTCGCCGATCTCGAACACCGGGACGACGTGCGGGTGCCGGATCGTAGCGGCGGCGCGGGCCTCGGTCAGGAACCGGGCGCGGTCGCCCGGGGTGCGGAGCCGCTCGGCCCGCGGGAGCTTGATGGCGACCTCGCGGCGCAGGGTCGGGTCGAACGCGCGGTACACCCACCCGAACGCGCCGGCCCCGAGGCACGCCCGCACCTCGAACCGGCCGACCCGCTCGGGGAGCGGCCCCGCGGGCCGGGCCGGGGCGGTGTCGGCGGCGCGGCCCGTGGACCGGTACAGCGACGGGAGCCCGCTCGGGCCGGAGATCAGCCGGGTCTCGGTGGGCCCCGGCTCGGGGGCGTGTTCCGGCTGCTCGTCGGCCATTCGCACCTCGGGGGGGACCGTCAGAAGATTGTCTCAGTCCGTTCGGGCCGTGTCTACCCGCCCGGGGTTACTAGAATGCCGACGACCCGCGAACAGAACCACCCCAAGGGCACCCGCATGGCCACCGCCACCGCCGACATCGGCCTCATAGGCCTCGCCGTCATGGGCGAGAACCTCGTCCTCAACATGGAGTCGCACGGGTTCACCGTCGCCGTGTACAACCGGACCGCCGCCAAGGTGGACGAGTTCGTCAACGGACGGGGCAAGGGCAAGAAGTTCGTCGGGGCCAAGACCCCGCAGGAGTTCGTCGCCAGCATCAAGAAGCCCCGCAAGGTGATGATCCTGGTCAAGGCCGGGCAGGCCGTGGACGACACCATCGCCAGCGTGGTCCCGTACCTCGAGGCCGGCGACATCGTCATCGACGGGGGCAACACCCACTTCCCGGACACCACCCGGCGGATGAAGGCGCTCGCCGAGAAGGGGATCCGGTTCGTCGGCTCGGGCGTGAGCGGCGGCGAGGAGGGGGCGCTGAAGGGCCCGAGCATCATGCCCGGCGGCGACGCGACCGCGTGGCCCGAGATCAAGCCCATCTTCCAGGCGATCGCGGCCAAGGCCAAGGACCCCGCCGGCGGCGAGGTGCCGTGCTGCGACTGGGTCGGGCCCGAGGGCGCGGGCCACTTCGTCAAGATGGTCCACAACGGGATCGAGTACGGCGACATGCAGCTCATCTGCGAGTCGTACCAGCTCCTCAAGGACCTGCTCGGCCTCACCCCGGACGAGCTCCAGGGCGTGTTCACCCGGTGGAACAAGGGCGTCCTCGACAGCTACCTGATCGAGATCACCGCCGAGATCTTCGGGTACAAGGACCCCGAGAGCGGCAAGCCGCTGGTCGACTCGATCCTCGACACGGCCGGCCAGAAGGGCACCGGCAAGTGGACCGTGGACGCGGCGACCGACAACGGGAGCCCGCTGACGCTGGTCGCCGAGGCCGTGTTCAGCCGGTGCCTGTCGGCGCTGAAGGACGAGCGGGTCGCGGCCAGCGCGGTGCTCGCCGGGCCGACCCTCACGAAGCTCACGGACCGCGAGCAGTTCATCAACGACGTGGAGATGGCGCTCTACGCGAGCAAGATCATCTCGTACGCCCAGGGGTACGCCCTGATGCGGGCGCACGCGAAGGCGCACAAGTGGGAGCTGAACAACGGGGGCATCGCGCTCATGTGGCGGGGCGGGTGCATCATCCGCAGCGCGTTCCTGGGGAAGATCAAGGAGGCGTTCGACAAGGACCCGGCCCTGGTGAACCTGGTGGTGGACCCGTTCTTCGCGAACGAGCTGGGCCGGGCGCAGGCCGGGTGGCGGCGGGTCGTGGCGACGGCGGCCCTCAACGGGGTGCCGCTCCCGGCGATCGCCAGCGCGCTGTCGTACTACGACGGGTACCGCTCGGGCCGGCTCCCGGCGAACCTGCTCCAGGCCCAGCGGGACTACTTCGGGGCCCACACGTACGAGCGGCTCGACAAGCCCCGGGGCCAGTTCTTCCACACCAACTGGACCGGCCGCGGCGGCACCACCTCCAGCAGCACGTACAACGTGTGACGCGCCCGAGCGCTAGTCCGGGTTGAGCGGGCCGCCACGCGCGCCGCTCAACCCGGCCGCCATCCGCAGCTTGGCGACCTGTTCGCCGAGGGTCCGCTCCTGTTCCACCGCCTTGCGCAACTCGTTCGTCAACCGCAGGGCGTGGTGCAGGTGGATCTCGATCTCCCGCATCCGCAGGTTCACTTCGTCCTTGCCGGTAGCGTCGAGCGCGGAGTGCTCGGCCAGAAACGTGCCGCTCGACATGACCTTGGTCAGCGGCCTGCGGAGCAGTTCGCCCCGATCGATCAGCCACGCCGCCCGCCGGACGGTGTCCTCGTGGTGCAGGTTGTACAGCGCGTCGAGCAGGTCCGCGTTGAGGGCCGCGAGCTTGTCGGCGTACTCCTTGAGGAGCGCACACACCGACCGCGCCAGGGCCTCGGCGGCCCGGACCTTTTCCTCGTGACTGTACCCGTCCACCGCCTCGACTTCGGTCGCGTTCATCGTGTCTCCTCCCACTCGCGGAGCGAGTCCAACAGTTCAAACAGCCGGCGGACCGACTCGACCTGGTGTCTGTGGTCGTACCCTTCCGTGTTCTTGCGGAGCACCTCGCCCCGCCCGGTGGCGAAGTTGCAGATCACCAGGGACGCGGCGGTGAGCTCGTGCCGGAACTGAGACGCGCCCTTGACCCGCCCGGCCGCGGCCACGGCGTCCGCGTACCCGCCGCTGGTGTAGAACGCTCTCGCGGCTTTCGCGTCCCCGGTCCACAGGTCTTCTTTCGTGACGACGGTCGCGAGCCAGATCTTGGAGGGGCAGGTCGCTACAAGGTTCCCGACGCGGACGGCGACCGCGAGTTCGTCCGTCCGGCACGCCGCCAGGTACGCGGACAGGAACTCGTCTTTTGTCGCCGAAAACAGTGCGTGCTCCTTGTACCCGCGGTCGGCGAGCGTGTGGTACCCGTAGGCGGTGACCAGGACCACCCCGCGGTACGCCCCGGCGGCGAGTGCCCGCTCGACATCGCCCCAGGTCGAGTCCCTCCGGACGGCCTGGCCCGGTGGAACGACGACCCGGACGTTCGGATCGTCCTTGAGGGCGTACTCTTCGACCCCGAAGCTCTCCCCGTACCGCCACGGGTCATCAACGAGCCAATCGAACTCCCCGGACAGTAGCCGCGCCAGCGTGGTCTTCCCCACGCCGCCGGGGCCGATGATCAAAATGTCGCGACCGGGCGCGGACCGGAACCAGTCCCGGACCCGTGCCACCGCGTCCAAAATCTCGGCCCGGTTGGCCCACGCCCACCGGAGTCCGCCGAGCCAGCCCGATCCCCCGTCGGCCATGACCGTTCCCCCCTCCTTCCCGTATTATCCTCGGTGGGGTGCCGCGGTGTCTACACCGCACCCGCCCGAGTACCGGGGCCGCACCGATGGACGCGCAACTGGTCGCCCTCTACCACCGACACGTCGCGGCCGCGTACGACCGCCAGTTGCGGCTCGGCGACTTCCTCGAGCGCGAGGCCGGCGGGGCCGCGTGGCACTACCAGGCGTCCACCGCCGCCCTGTCGTTCGGGCCGGCCGTCAAGTTCCAGGCCCACGACCTCGGCGCGCACGCCGCCGCCGGCAACACCTGGCGGTGGAGCTGGCACGGCACCCAGGCCACGTTCTCGGCCGCGGCCCGCGACCTCCAGGGGGCCGTCGTGCGGCTCGGGGAGCGGCTCCGCGTCGCGGCGCTCTCGGCCCCCGGGGCGTTCGAGGTCGGCCCGGTGCTCGGCGACGAGCTCGCCCCCATCGCGGCCCACGTGTTCGGCCTGGTCGCCAGCGGCGAGCTCGGGTACCAGGGGTACTACACGATGCCGTACCAGAGCGGCCGGTACACCGTCCTGCTCCGCGACGACCGGCTCCGGGCCGAGGAGCCGAACCCGGTCGCCCGCGTCGCCGCGATCTTCCCGCAGGTGCTCACCGGGTTCCCGATCCTCGACCACCGCGCCGCCCTGCTCGGGTACCTCGCGTACTACGGCGTCGCCCCGACCACCGACGGCCCCGCCGTGGTGGCGGCCGGGAGCGGCACCGAGGCGCTCCGGGCCGAGTTCGACGACCTCAACCGCATGACCAACCTGACCGGGACGGTCCAGGGCCACGGGTGACGGACCGCACGCCTCGCACGCCTCCCCGGGGACCGCGATGGACGACCAACTTGTTGCACTGTTCAACCGCCACGTCGGCACCGCGTTCGACCGGCAACTGCGGTTCGGCGCGTTCCTCGACCGGAGGGGCGGGGGCGACGAGTGGGAGTACGACCACGAGGCCGCGACGCTGTCGTTCGGCAAGCTCAAGTTCGAGGCCCCGCTCGTCGGGTCGCACGCCCACAACAACCACTCGTGGCTCTGGGCGTGGTCGAACAAGCACATCAAGCTGACGCTCACGAACCGCGCCCTGGGCGACGCGGTCCGGGCGACGTGGCACCACCTCAACATCCACGGGCTCGGGGCCGCCGGGTTCGCGCTGGGGCCGGTGCTCGGCGACGTGCTCACCGAGTCGGCGGTCCACATCTTCGGCGTGGTCCTGAGCCGCGAGCTGGGGTACGACGCCTACTACGTCACCCCCTACGAGGGCGGCGAGGGGCTGGTGCTGATCCGCGACGAGCGGCTGAAGTTCACCGAGAAGCACCCGCTCGTCCGCGTCGCCACGATGTTCCCGCTGCTGCCCCGCGGGATGCCCGTGCCGGACCACCGGGCCGCACTCACCGCCTACGCCCGCGACTACGGGCTCACCGCGACCGAGCAGGACGGAACGCTGAAGATCACGGACGGCGGCAAGGACGTGCTGACGGCGACGTTCGACGGCATGGGCCGCGTGGCGTCGCTCGACGGGATCGCGCTCCCCGAGCCGGAACCCGAGCCGGAGCCGCCCGCGAAGCCCGTGAAGAAGAAGGCACCGGCCAAAAAGAAGTCGGCGGCGAAGAAGATGCCGGCCGCGAAGAAGGCGAAGACCGCGGCGAAGCCGATGCCGGCCGCGAAGAAGCCCGCCCGCCCCGCGGCGAAGAAGGCGACGAAACCGGCACCGGCCAAGAAGCCCGCGGCGAAGGCCGCGGCCGCGAAGAAGCCCGTCAAGAAGCCGGCGGGGAAGAAGTGATGCCCGAGGGCGACCCGCGGGTGTTCTTCGCCGCCGAGCGCACGCTTCTGGCCTGGGTCCGCACCGGGCTCGGGCTGGTCGGCATGGGGTTCGTGGTCGCCCGGTTCGGCCTGTTCGTTCGCATCGTCCGCCCGGACGCCGCCCACCACGAGCACCCGTGGACCGGCGGCATCGGCATCGCCCTCGCGCTCCTCGGCGCGGTGGCGTCGCTGTCGGCGACGTGGCAGCACCACCAGTTCTGCCGCACCCTGCCGCCCGCCGACCTGCCCCGCACCTACCGGCTCACCCCCGGCCTGCTCCTGGGGTTCGGCGTCGCGGTCGCCGGCCTCGTCCTCGCGGCCGTGCTGGTGGGGTGAGCCGAATGTGGAGTGCGGAACACGTCGAATGCGGAGTGCGGAACACGTCGAATGCGGAGTGCGGAACGCGGAGTGCGGAATAGAAAACAGGGGCGGCGGGCGCGGACCACGTTGTCGTCTGGATTCCGAATTCCGCACTCCGCGATCCGAATTCGGAGACGGTCATGCTCGTGAACGCCTTGATGTGGCCCGTGCGGTGGGCCATGTGGGCGCTGTTCCGCGTCCTCCTCGCGCAGCGGTACTGGCTCACCCTCAAGGGCAAGGACGAGGTGCTGAAGCGCCCCGGCCCGTACCTCATTCTGCCGAACCACCCGGCGCTCGTGGAGGCGCTGCTCCTCTACGTCCGCCTGTGGTCCACGTTCCGGATGCGGCCGCTGCTCCTCGAAACGAACTTCAGCAACCCGGTCATGGCCCCGTTCGGGTTCATCATGCGGGCGATCCGCATGCCCGAGATCGCGCGGGCCAGCGCCCGCGAGAAGGACCGGGCCGGGGCAGCCGTCGCGGAAGTCGTGGCGACGCTCCGGCGCGGCGAGAGCGTGATCCTGTGGCCGAGCGGGAAGCTCTCGCGGGACGGCTCGGAGCGGCTCGGCGGGGCGCGCACGGCCGCCGACGTGCTCGCCGCGGTGCCGGGCGTCACGGTCGTGCTGGTCCGCACCCGCGGGCTGTGGGGGAGCCGGTTCAGCTTCGCCGACCGCGAGCCGTTCGTGATGCACGGGCTGTTCACCGGGCTGGCGCTGTGGGCGAGCAACCTGTTCCTGTTCGCCCCGCGGCGGCGCGTGACGACGACCCTCGAAGCGTTCACCCCCGACCAGCGCCCGGAGCCGACGCGGGAGGCCGTGAACAGGTGGCTCGAAGCGTGGTACAACGCCGACGTGCCCCGCGAGACGCCGACGTTCGTGCCCCACCACTTCCTCTTCGGCCCGCGGACCCACGAGTTCCCGCCGCCCCCGGCCCCCAAGGAGTTCGACCTCGCGAGGGTGAAGCCCGAGACGAAGGCGGCCGTCGCCGAGTTCGTCGCGGCGAAGACCAAGCGGCCGCTCGCCGACGCCGAGAACCGCGCCGAGACGACCCTCGGCCAGCTCGGCCTGGACAGCCTCGACGCGATGGACGTGACCCTGAGCGTCGAGCAGCGGTTCGGGTTCAGCAGCGACGCGGTGCCGAAGACGCTTGGCGAACTGTGGGCGCTCGCCGAGGGGCTCCAGGAGAAGGCCCCGCCGCGCCCGGCCCCCCCGGGCTGGTTCGACCGGTCGCCCGGCGAGCCGCGGCTGAGCATTCTCGGCGAGACGGTCGCCGAGGCGTTCCTGAACCGCGCGCTCCTGAGCCCGAAGCAGGTGATCGTCGCCGACGACCTCGCCGGCGGCGTGACCTACGAGAAGCTGGTCGTCGGGGCCGCGGTGATGGCCGCCCGGTTCCGCGCGCTGCCGGCCGCGAACGTCGGGCTGATGCTGCCGGCGGCGGTGGCGTGCGACCTCGCGTTCCTCGGACTGCACCTCGCGGGGAAGGTGCCGGTGGTGCTGAACTGGACGACCGGCCCGGCGAACCTCGCCCACGCGGTGCGGGTCGCCGGGCTCACGCACGTCGTCACGTCGAAGGCGTTCGTGGACCGCGTTCAACCGCAGGTGCCGGGAGCCGAGTTCCTGTTCCTCGAAGACCTGCGCGCCGGCGTCGGCACGTTCGAGAAGTTGCGGCGGTTGCTCGGCGTGCGGTGGTTCGGCGGGCTCGTCCGCAAGAGCCTGCTGAGCGGCCTGTCGCACGACCCGAATGCGCCGGCGGTGGTGCTGTTCACGTCCGGGAGCGAGAAGGCCCCGAAAGCGGTGCCGCTGACGCACGCCAATATTATCGCCGACCAGCGCGGGTGCATCGACGCGCTGAACATCGGCCGCGACAACTCCGCGATCGGGTTCCTCCCGATGTTCCACAGCTTCGGCCTCACGGTGACGGGGCTGTTGCCGCTGTTCGTCGGCGTGCGGATCGTCCACCACCCGGACCCGACCGACGCCGGCGCGCTGGTCCGCAAAATCGCCGCGTACAAGCCGACGCTCCTCGCCGGCACGCCGACGTTCCTCGGGTTCATCCTGGAGCGCGCCAAGCCCGGCGACCTCGAATCGCTGCGGGTCATCATCGTCGGGGCCGAGAAGTGCCCCCCGTACGTCTTCGAGAAGACGAAGGAACTGGCCCCGCGGGCGGAGGTGCTTGAGGGGTACGGCATCACCGAGTGCTCGCCGGTCGTGTCTGTGAACCGCCCCGGCCGCGCCCGCCCCGGCACCATTGGCGAGCCGCTGCCGAACGTTGAGGTGCTGGTCACCGACCTGGAGACGAAGGAGCCGGTGCCGCAGGGGACGATGGGGATGCTGCACGTCGCCGGGCCGACGGTGTTCCCGGGCTACCTCGGGACCGACGCGCCGGACCCGTTCGCGGAGATCGGCGGGAAGAAGTGGTACGTCACCGGCGACCTGGCGGCGCTCGACGAGGCCGGGGCGATCGTGTTCCACGGGCGGCTGAAGCGGTTTCTGAAGGCCGGCGGGGAGATGGTCTCGCTGCCGGCGCTGGAGGAGCCGTTCGCGAAGAAGTACCCGCCGACCGACGCCGGCCCGCGGGTCGCCGTCGAGGGGGTGGAGACCGACCACGGCCGCCGCATCGTGCTATTCACGACCGAGGACGTCTCACTGGCCGACGCGAACGCCGTGCTCCAGGCCGAGGGGTTCCGCGGCGTGATGCGGCTCGACGACGTCAAGAAGCTTGAGGCGATCCCCGTGCTCGGCACCGGCAAGACCGACTACAAGGTGCTCCGCGGCATGATTGAGGCGAAGTGACGGTGGGGTGTCATTGACGGTGCGATCCCGGTCGGTGGCCCGCGTTCGCGGCACCCCCTCACCCGCGACTCGAAGACTCGTCGCGACCTCTCCCCGCAGAGCCGGGGCG
>NZ_JBHYGG010000265.1:22537-45229 GCF_051859125.1 Gemmata sp. | reverse complement strand
TGAAGGCACCCCGAGATCATAACGCCACATTGGAAAACTTCAACTGCATGATGTTCCCGGTGTCGAAGTGGACCCGCACGCGGTCGCTCTGGAACGAGTCCACGAAGTCGTTCATCTCCATGGGGGTCATCAGGTAGCCGTTGAAGAAGATGTTCTCGATGTTCAGGTACACCTTGAGCTTCTCGGCCGCCGGGATCAGCGACTTGATCGCCTCGCGGGCGCGCCTGTCGCACACGTCGTTCGGCACCGGCTCGTAGTCGGTGCGCCACGGGATGTGCACCGCCCCCGGCACCACCAGCACGTTATCGGTGCCCAACTCCGCGGCGGCCCCGGCGATCTTGCCGGCCAGTTCGAGCCCGCGGGCGCGCTTCGCCGGGTCGTTGCTCGTCAGCGGGTACGGCCAGAACAGGAACGAGCACATCCCGCTGATCGCGATGCCGATCTTCTCGGCCGTGCGGCGGATCGCGGCGAACTCCTTGGGGCCGGACTTCGGCGACAGGTCGCTCTCCAGGTCGTAGTTGAGTTCGATGGCGTCGAACCCGGCGTCCTTCGCGAGTTGCAGGCACTGCTCCAGCGACATCTTCTGCGGGTACGGGAACGCCCACAGGTTGATCGACTTCTTGAACGGGTACTTCTTCTTCGGCTGCGGCTTCGGGTCGGCCGCGGTGGCGGCGCTCGCGCCGACGAACCCGGCGGACATGGCGAGTAGCTCTCGGCGATCGGGGTACGGACCGGACATGCGTGGGGCTCCGAGGGGACGTGGTCGCCCGCTATCATCCCCGCCGACGGCTCGCGGGTGAAGTGCGCGACCCGCGGAATTCCCGGATCACTCTGTCACCTCGTCGAATGAGTTGCGGTTCCCTCGCCCCCGCGCCGACGGGTAGGATAACGCAACCACCGAGGAGGATTTTGCGATGGAGGCATCCGGGTTCAGCACGCGAGCGATCCACGCCGGGCAGGACGCCGACCCGGCCACCGGCGCAACGGTCGTGCCGATCTACGCGACCAGCACCTACACACAAGCCGCCCCCGGCGACCACAAGGGGTACGAGTACAGCCGCAGCGGGAACCCGACCCGCACGGCGCTCGAAACGGCCCTCGCGGCACTCGAAGAGGGCGAGCGCGGCCTGGCGTTCGCGTCCGGTCTCGCGGCCACGACCGCGGTGTTCGCCGCCCTGCTCCGGCCTGGGGACGAGGTCGCGGCCTCGTCCGACATGTACGGCGGCACGTTCCGGCTGCTCGACAAGGTGTTCAAGCCGTGGGGGCTGAGCGCCCGGTACACCGACGACGCGAGCCCCGCCGGGTTCGAGGCGATCCTCACGCCGAAGACGAAGCTCGTGTGGATCGAGACGCCGACGAACCCGCTCCTCCAGGTGCTGGACATCGCGGCGATCGCGGAGGTCGCCCACAAGCACGGGGCGACGTTCGTGGTCGACAACACGTTCGCGTCGCCGTACCTGCAGCAGCCGATCAAGCTCGGGGCCGACCTCGTCGTCCACAGCACCACGAAGTACCTCGGCGGGCACTCGGACGTCGTCGGCGGGTGCGCCGTCGGCCCGAAGGCGCTGATGGACCCGATCAAGTTCTACCAGAACGCGGCCGGCGGGGTGCCGGGGCCGTTCGACTCGTACCTCGTGCTCCGCGGGCTCAAGACGCTCGCGGTGCGGATGGACCGGCACGGTGACAACGCGGTGTCACTCGCTTCGTGGCTCGTGAAGCACCCCGCGGTCGCGCAGGTCTACTACCCCGGCCTGCCCGACCACCCGGGCCACGCGGTCGCCAAGAAGCAGATGCGGAACTTCGGCGGCATGATCTCGCTGAAGCTCAAGGGCGGCATCCCGGCCGCGAAGCTGTTCCTGACGCGGACGAAGCTGTTCAGCCTCGCCGAGAGCCTCGGCGGGGTCGAGTCGCTCGTCTGCCACCCGACGACGATGACCCACGCGAGCATCCCGAAGGAAGTGCGCGAGGCCCGCGGCGTCGACGACGGCCTCATCCGCCTGAGCGTCGGCATCGAGGACCTCGCCGACCTCCGCGCCGATCTGGAACGCGCCCTCCAGAGTTGAACACCGAGACCGGCCGAACCTTTCCCGAGGTCGTCATGAAGACGCTCGCCGTCGCGCTCCTGCTCGCCCTCCCGTCGCTCGCGGTCGGGCAGGCGAAGCCGACCCCGCCGCTCGCCATCACCGGTGCCACAGTCATCGACTGCACGGGGGCGGCCCCGCAGCAGGACATGACGGTGATCGTCACCGGCGACCGCATCACCGAGATCGGCAAGACCGGGAAGGTCGCGGTTCCCGAGGGCGCGCAGGTCATCAAGGCCGATGGCAAGTTCCTCATCCCCGGGATGTGGGACATGCACGCGCACGTCGAAAAAGAGTTCCTCCCGCAGTTCGTCGCCAACGGCGTCACCGGCGTGCGGCACATGTTCAGCCGGCCGGGGGTGCCGGGGCTGCCGTCGCCGAACGTTCGCGAGTGGCAGAAGGAGATCGAGGCCGGCAGGCTCGTCGGCCCGCGTGTTGTCGCCACCACGCGGATGCTCGACGGGCTGAACGGCAGGGCCCCGGTGATCCCGGGCAGTGCGGTCGCGACCCGCACTCCGGACGAAGCGCGTGCGGCCGTCGCCCAGATGCGCAAGGACGGCGAGGAGTTCCTCAAGGTCTACCCGTTCCTCACACCCGAGGCGTTCTTCGCGATCCTGGACGAGGCCGCCAAGGGACCGACAAAGCTCGCGGTCGCCGGCCACGTTCCGCACGCGGTCAGCGCCGCAGACGCCTCGGACCGCGGCATGAAGTCGTTCGAGCACTGCTACGGCGTTCTGTTCTCGTGCTCGAAGGACGAAGCGCGACTGCGGAAGGAACTCGTCGCGATCATGGCCGCGGGCGGGATGGTGCGGGACACGCTCGACGCCGCGGCCGCGTGGCGGTTGCAGGTGAAGGCGCTCGACAGCTACGACGACGCGGCCGCCGATGCGCTGTTCAAGAAGTTCGTCAAGAACGGGACGTGGCAGGTGCCGACGCTCGTGACGCGCCGCGTGTGGGCGTCGCTCAGCGACCCGACGTTCACCAACGACCCCCGGAAGCGCACGCTCCTGCCGCGGATGCGGTTCGCGTGGGGCGCGCTGCAAGCGGAGTCGGTCGTAACGGTGCGGATCTTCGGAGCCGTGGTGAAGGTGAAGGAGACCGAGAAGCGATTTCCAATCCTCGGCATCTGGCTGACAGCTCGCGACATCGAGCAGCAGCGCATCCTGTTCGAGGGGCACATCAAGCTGGTCGGCGCGATGCACAAGGCCGGGGTGAAGCTCCTCGCGGGAACCGACACGCCCGTGCCGTACTGCTTCCCCGGCTCCGGGGTCCACGACGAGCTGGAACTGTTCGTGAAGGCCGGCCTCACGCCGGCCGAAGCACTGCGAACCGCGACCCGCAACCCGGCAGAATACTTCGATCGCCTCAAGGACCTGGGTACCGTCGAGCGGGGCAAACTCGCCGATCTCGTGCTGCTCGACGCCAACCCGCTCGACAACATTAAGAACGTCCGGTCGGTCCACGCGGTCGTGCAGAACGGCCGGCTCTTCGAGAAGCCGGCGCTCGCGAAAATGGCCGACGGCCGACAACCGTAAGGAGGGTCGTCAGATCCCGTATTCCTTATCCAGCTCGAAGATCGCCTCGACCTCGACGCTGGTGCCGAGCGGGAGTTGCCCCATGCCGAGGGCGGTGCGGGCGTGCCGGCCGGCGTCCGGGCCGAACACTTCTTTCAGCAGGTTCGTTGCGCCGTTGATGACGAGGTGACAGTCGGTGAAGTCCGGGTCGGTGTTGACGTAGCCTGTCATGCGAACAACGCGAGCGATGCGGTCGAGCGAGCCGAGCTTGGTGACGATCGCCCGCAGGATGTTCGCGGCGCACAGCGCGGCGGCCTTCGTCGCGTCCTCGACCGACACCTGCGACGGCACCTTGCCCTTACTGGTCAGCACGCCCGCGTCGTAGGGCACCTGCCCCGAGGCGTAGAGCGTGTCGCCCAGCACCGACAGCAGGTCGATGACGGTCCCCTCCTTCGGCCCGCGGTCCAGCGGGAACCCGGCCGCAACGAGTCGCTTCTCACGGTCGCCCATCAGCATCTCCCAGGATGAATCTTCACCACCGGATCACCCGCGGGTGCGGGCGGCCGCGAGGCACGCTTCGAGATCGAGTTTCAGTTCCGTTCCGCCAACCGACAGCGGCACGGCTGGCAGCGCACCGCCGGCGTCGACGAGGTGCGACCACACGTCGAGTTGTTCCGCACCGCCGCGGACCGCCGGTTGAACGGCCAGGACGGTCCACTCGCCCTTCCTCGCCCGGCGCGCGATCGGACTCACCGGCGCGAGGCTGTTCAGGTGCGTCGCCCACGCCGGCGGACCGGGCACGGCGTCCACGACGACGACACCGACGCCCGCCCCGAGCACCCCCGCGACGCGGGCCGCGAACGCGAGGGCCGAGTCGGAGTCCGCCTTGTTGTCGGGCGTCGCGAACAGCACCGCTGCGGCGAGCCGGCGGCCGTCGCTCGTGTCGAACACGTCCACGCCAAATCGGTCGGTGAACCGAACCGGTGCGGAGAACGTCGGCGCACCGGCCGCGGCGGGGGGAAGTGCTTCGGCCAGCTTCGCGCGCGTGCGGCACGCGACCTCGGCCGCGAACCGGCCGCCCGCAGCGAGTTGCGCGTTGAGGGCGTCGGCCACGCTCTCGCACCACTGGAACAGGCCCGGCAGCGGGTCCGCGGAAAGCGCTTCGGGTCGGGGCATCGGAGTGGCTCCTGGAAGTTGGTCAACTGGTCGCACGGGCCGCGGCTGAGGCTCACGGAATTCGGCTCCGCTCGCACGCCTCGGAGTACGTGGCTTCGAGGTCGAGCCGCACGCAGCCGAAGCCCTTCAGCGCGAGCGGCACCGCGGGGAGCGTCGCCCCGAGTGTGAGCGGCCAGGTCCAGATGTCGATCACGTCCTTTTTCTTGCGGTGAACCGGACGGTACGCGGTCACGTAGAGCGGCGGGTCGCCTTCCATGAGCACGCGCGGGCCACGCTCCGCCAGATGGACCAGTTCGTTGTGCAGGTTCCACCGCCGCTCGTTGACGATATCGACGATCACGAGCCCGATCCCCTTCCCGAGGTAGCCCAGGCACTTTGAGGCGAACCGCTCCCGCTCCCCCTTCTCTTTTTTGTTTCCCGGGCTAACGAGTTCGAGCACCGCGAGGACACGGTAGTCGTCGGTCACGTCGCGGACCTCGACCTTTACCTCGGTATCGAAGTCCGCGGCCATCGTCAGATCGGCCTTCGGGGGGGTGTAGGTTTCGGTCGCCAGGGCAGTGGAACCACCCCCGCCCGGGCCGCTCTTGCCACCATTCGCTTGGTCACCTGTTGGCCGCCCTTCGTACTCGACCACGTCCGCAGAAACCGACGACCCGAGCGACATCGGTGCTTCCGCGACGAATCGTATGGGAAGGCGTCGGTTCAAGTCGGCAGCCATGGCCCCGGCCCACTGGGCGTGGAACGATTGCCAGGCGCGGCGTGCGAGCGGACCGTGAAAGTGATCGTACAGTGGCATCGCGGCCCCTCCTCGTGGCAGGCTCGGGCTCACTTCACCCGGGTCTGGTCCCAGTAGTGGATCAGGTCGATGCGGGTGAGGATGTCCACCACCTTGCCCTCGGCGGTCGCCAGCACGCCCGTGTACCCGGCGAGGAGCAGGCGGTACGCCTCGTCGAGGTGCGTGCGGACGTCGATCACCGGCAGCGGGCGGCCCATCACGTCGCTGATCGGCACCTGCGTCGGGTCCTTGCCGTCGTGCAGGATGCGGGCCAGCGACACCTCCTGCACGCTGCCGACCGGCTTGCCCCCGTCCATCACCGGCAGCTGCGAGATGCCGGTCGCCTCCAGGAGCTGGATCGCCTGCGCCGCGGTCGCGTCCGGCGCGATGGTCACGAGCTTCCGGTCGCCGCGCTTCTTGAGCAGGTCGCCGACCGAGAAGGACGGTGCCTCCGCGAAGCTGAGCTTGTTCGCGGACAGCCAGCCGTCGTCGAAGAACTTGCTCAGGTAGTTGCGGCCGGTGTCGCACCCGAGCGCCACGACCAGGTGCCCCGAGCCGAGGCGGCGGGCGTAGCGGAGCGCCGCGGCGACGTTCGTGCCGGTGCTGCCCCCGAGCAACATCCCCTCGCGGCGGGCCAGTTCGCGGGCGACGTGGAACGACTCGGCGTCGCTCACCCGCTCCCAGTCGTCCACGAACTCGCTGCGGAACGTCTTGGGCACGAAGTCCTCGCCGATCCCCTCGACCTTCCACGGCTTCGGCGACCCGCCCGAGAGGATCGAGCCCTCGGGGTCGGCCCCGACCACCCGGACGTTCGGGTTCCGCTCCTTGAGGTACTTCCCGACGCCGCTGACCGTGCCGCCGGTGCCGACCCCGGCGACGAACACGGTGATCTTCCCGCGGGTCTGCTCCCAGATCTCCGGGCCGGTGGTGCGGTAGTGGACCTCGGGGTTCGCGAGGTTGGTGAACTGGTTCGGCCGCCACGCCCCGGGGATCTCGCGCGAGAGCCGGTCGGCCACGCCGTTGTAGCTCTCGGGCGAGTCGGGCGCGACGGCCGTTTGCGTGACGACGACCTCCGCCCCGTAGGCCCGCAGCAGCGCGATCTTCTCGGCCGACATCTTGTCGGGCAGCACGAAGATGCACCGGTAGCCCTTCACGGCCGCGACCATCGCCAGGCCGACGCCGGTGTTGCCGGCGGTCGCCTCGATGATGGTGCCGCCGGCCCGGAGGAGCCCCTTCTGCTCGGCCTCGGCGATCATGGCCATCGCCACGCGGTCCTTGACGCTCCCGCCGGGGTTCTGCGCCTCGACCTTGATCGCCACCTTCGCCTGGAGCCCCTCGGTGAGGCGGTTCAGCAGCACGAGCGGCGTGTGGCCGACGGCGTCGAGAATCGTGTCGAGCATTCGTGCCTCCGAGTGCGGGTGTGAGATGGTGTATTGTCCGCACCGCGGGCCGGGCGGGGCAAGGTGAGATCGGCCCCGCGGTGCCCGGATCGCGGAAAACGGGAAAATGCACCGAATCTCTGCCCACTGTGGTAGCTTTGCGGCCGTCCGTCTACTAGGTCTGCTACAGAGTACCCTTCCCTGGCACCGCCACGTGTTGCATGAGCCTGCCGAGCCAAACCGTCGCCCTGTTGCAGGCGGCCCGGGACCTCGTGAAGAGCCTCCCGGCCGACGCCGTGCTGCTGCTCACCGAGACGACCGTTGACTGGGACGAACTGTCGCGGATGCTCTCCGGGTGCAAGCTGTTCGTCGCCGCCGAGAACCCGGCCCTCACCAAGTCGCTCCGCGAGCGGGACGAGTGGACCGTCATCGACCTCGACCCGGAGCCGGTCCCGACCCAGGAGCGGATGAACTCGGCGCTGCTCAAGGCCGTGTCCGAGAACCAACTGCAGCCCGGGGCGCACATCGTTGCCCTCTACAACGGCATCGCCAGCTCCGACGAGGACGCCCCCGAACCGGTCGACAGCCTCAGCGTGATCCACCTCGGCGAGCACCTGGAGCGGATGACCGCCCAGGACCTCCGCGTCCTCGGCGACGCGGCCCCGATCGACGTGCTGCGGGCGGTCGTCGACCTCGCCACGGAGATCGGCCGCGAGGGCCGCGAGGGGCAGCCGGTCGGCACCGTGCTCGTCGTCGGCGACACGCGGAAGGTGCTGAGCATGTCGCGGTTCCAGAACTACAACCCGTTCCGCGGGTACAGCCGGGCCGAGCGGGACATCCGCAACCGCGACGTCCGCGAGCAGATCAAGGAGATCGCCAAGCTCGACGGGGCCATCCTCATCGGCCGCGACGGCATCGCCGAGGCCGCGTGCCTGCACCTGAACCCGCGGGCCGAGGGGGTGAACTTGCGAAAGGGGTTCGGCAGCCGGCACATGGCGGCCGCGGGGATCAGCAAGGCGACCGCGGCCGTCGCGTTCGCCGTCAGCCAGTCGTCGGGCTCGGTCCGCGTGTTCCAGCGCGGCGAAGAGGTGCTCCACATCGAGCCGCTCGCCCGCCCGCACGTGTGGCAGCCGTTCAAGCTCGAAGCGCAGGAAGCGCCCGACGGCCCCGGCGACGGCAAGCGCGAGCCGGGGTGAGTTCGCTACCCCGGCCCCACCCGCCGTGGTATCCTCAGGCGGCCCACCCACCTCCCGGAGATGCCGCCGTGCAATCCCGCCGCGAGTTCCACTCCCGCCTCCTCGGCTCGGCCATCACCTTCGGGCTGGTCGAGTTCCTCCACACCCGCAACCTGTTCGCCGACGCGGT
This sequence comes from Gemmata sp., assembly GCF_051859125.1. Classification (NCBI taxonomy): domain Bacteria; kingdom Pseudomonadati; phylum Planctomycetota; class Planctomycetia; order Gemmatales; family Gemmataceae; genus Gemmata; species Gemmata sp. Next base: position 36,939 of record NZ_JBHYGG010000265.1, on the reverse strand, counting down.
GAAGCCGACCGTCGACAAGTGGTTTGGCGAACTCACCGCGATGGCGAGGGACCTCAAGGACGGCAAACTCACCGACCTCGAGTTCCAGACCAAGATGGAGGACCTCTACAAGCAGGTCGATCTGAAGGCGCTGTGCGGCCTCGTCAAGCTCGACGACGTCGAGAAGAAGCCGCTGCCGGACAGCGGCGCGGCGAACGTCGGGTTCGACCTCTCGAAGGTCGCGGGGCTCCCGGCGAACCTCGGGTTCGGCAAGCAGATCTTCGGGTGCAAGAAGGGCAAGTCGATCGTGCCGCACGGCCACGCGAACATGTGTACCGGGTTCATCGTCCTCAAGGGGAAGTGGCACGGGAAGCACTACGACCGCGTCGAAACGCACAAGGACCACTACGTCATCAAGCCGACCATCGACCGCGAGTTCGAGCCGGGCGATCTCTCGACAATCTCGGATCACAAGGACAACATCCACTGGTTCCGCTCGCTCTCGGACGCGGCGTACATCTTCAACGTCCACGTGATCGGCTACGACCCGACGATCAAGGACGCCGGCGGCCGTTTGTACCTCGACCCCGAGGGCGAGAAGCTCTCCGGGGGGCTGGTGAAGGCCCTGAAGATGTCGTCCGCCGACTGCCACAAGAAGTACGGGTGATGGGTGGGCGGCCGGAGTTCGCATAATACTCCGGTCGCGCACGCCCCGGCTCGCCAGGACCACCCCGCATGGACCGCCGTTCGCTCATCGCCGCGCTCCGCGACACCACGTTCCGCTCGCTCCGGCACCGCAACTACCGCCTCTACTTCCTCGGGCAGATCGTCTCGTTCGTCGGGTCGTGGATGCAGTCGGCGGCGCTCATGTGGCTCATGTACGACCGCACCGGCGACCCGCGGTGGCCGTCGTGGCTCCTCGTCGCACAGGTCGGCCCCACGGTGCTCTTCGGGAGCTGGGGCGGCGGCCTCGCGGACCGGTACCCCAAGCGGAAGCTCATCTTCACCACCCAGTGCGCGTTCCTCGCACATGCCACCGTGCTCACCGCCCTGCTCGCCAGCGACCTCATCGTCCCGCTGGTGCTCGTCGGCTTCATGCTCGTGAGCGGCGTCATCCAAGCGGTGGACCTGCCGTCGCGGCTCGCGTTCGTGCCGGACCTCGTGCCCAAGGAAGACCTCATCAACGCGGTCGGCCTGAACTCGCTCCTGTTCAACTCGGCGCGGGCGGTCGGGCCGGCCCTCGCCGGGCTCGTGTTCCTGCTCGCCGGCGTCGCGGCCCCGTACCTTCCCGATGGCATGAACGCCGTCACCGCGGGCGCGGTCGGGTGCTTCGCGCTGAACTCGGTGAGCTTCGTCGCGGTGCTGTTCGCGCTGCGGGCGATCCGGGTGCCCGGCGACGGCGCGACCAAGAAGCGCACCGCCGGTTCGATGTGGGACGGCGTCCGCTACCTCCGCCAGAACCCGGCGCTCGGCGGGCTGGTGGTGCTGACGCTCGCGATGTGCGTCTTCGGGTGGCCGCTCATCACGATCCTCCCCGCGTTCACCCGGCTCAACCTGGGGCACAGCGAGCGGACGTACAGCGTCCTCGTCAGCACCGTCGGGGCCGGGGCACTGCTCGCCGCGCTCGCGACCGCGACGTTCGGCAGGACCGAGCTGCGCTGGCGGTTCCTCGTGATCGGTGCGGCCGCCAGCGCGCTGGGGTTGTTCATCGTGTCGCAGGCCGGCGAGCTGTGGCGCGCGGTCCTCGGGTGCGCGACCGCCGGGTTCGGGCTGATCCTGTACCTCTCGACCGGGCAATCGACGCTGCAACTCGCGGTGCCGGACGCGAAGCGGGGCCGGGTGATGGCCCTGTGGGCGATGACGCTCAGCGCCAGCGCGCCGCTCGGGCACCTGCTCGCGGGCCAGGCGGTCACCGCGTTCGGCGTGCAACCCGTCCTGCTGGCGATGTCGATGGGGGCCGCGGGCTGCACGGTCGTGCTCACCGTGATCCTGGTGACGCGGCCGCCGCGGGGGTGACGCTCACGAGGGGGTGGTCTCGTCGCTCGGCGGGCTCGTCTTGGCCCACCGGGCGAGCAGGCCGTTGCCGCGGTACGTCTCGGTGAGCATCTGCCGGGCGAGCGGGTTGCGGGGCAGGAACCCGTCGAGGGCCGCGACCGTCTCCTCTACCGGGTACTCGACGCTCTTCAGCTCGACCCGGCCGTCGTCGATCACCGCGTAGGTCGCCCGCGGGTCGTTGTTGCGGTTCAGCCCCACGCTGCCGGGGTTCACGACGGTGACGCCGTTCACGTCGAGCGCGTAGAGCTGGTGCGTGTGCCCGACGAGGACGAAGTCGACGGTGAGCCCGGCCAACAGCGGCGCCCAGTTCTCGACGGTCGCCAGCGCGTACTCGTCCAGCGGGTCGCGGGGCGTGCCGTGGACCAGCAGGAACCGCTTGCCGCCGAGGGCCAGCATCGCCGCCGTGGGCAGGTCGGCCAGGTACCGGCGCTGCCCGGCGGACAGGAGCCGGACCGTGCCCGGGCGGGTCGCGGCGGTCAGGTAGCGGAACCCGGAAACGCCCTGCACCTCGACGTCGTGCGCGACCCCGTGGTCGTGGTTCCCGCGGACGCAGTGGGCGGCGTTGGCCCGCACCCAGTCCACGCACGCGGCCGGCTCGGGGCCGTAGTCCACGATGTCGCCCAGGCACAGGCACGCGTCGTGCGGCTCCCGGATCGCTTCGAGGGCCGCCCGGTTGCCGTGGATGTCGGAGACGACGAGGATTCGCATGGTGGTTGGGCGGTTCGCGAGCGGCCGAAACGAAAACAGGGGCCGAAGCCCCCGTTGCGTCTGTGACCGGTGCCGGCCTCACTCCTTGTCGCTGGGCTCCGAGATCGAGCGGCCGTACCGGGCGAGGAGCATCTGGACGGCCTGCACCATCTGCCACTCGGCGAACCCGATGCGGACCTCGGTGCCGTCCTCGTTCGCGTCGATGTTCTCGACGGCTATGGTCAGCCCGCGGTGGAGGTAGTCGAGGATTTCGGCGAGGCGGGCGGCTTGTGCCGGGGTGAGCTTTTGCGGGAGGGGGGGGATGTCCTCGTCGAGGGCGCTCCAGTGGGGGGTCCCGCCGGGGCCGACCGTGCGGTCGCTGGAGGCGGGCGCGGGTGCGGGGGCCGGGCTGCGGCCCGAGGCGGCCGCCAGTTCGTCGGCCCGCACCGTTTGGGCCTGGTTCCCCGCGCTCGCCGGGGCCACCGCCCGCCGGGCCGCGATCTCTTCCATCGTGCCGAACAGGAGCATCGTGCGGCCGATCGAGAGCTGGTCGCCGGGGCGGAGCCGCCGGATCTGGATCGCGGTCCCGTTCACCCGCGTCCCGTTCGTGCTGTCGAGGTCGGTCAGGATGATGTCGCCGTCTTCGACCTGGACCTTGGCGTGGAACCGGCTGACGCGCTCGTCGTTCAGCCGCAGCCCGTTGCCCTCCTCGCGGCCGATCGTGATCGGGATCGGGAGGTCCTTGTAGACCCGACCCTTGTCCACGCCTTCGAGAACGAGGAACGTCACGGTTCGCATAACAAGATCCCGTCGCAGGTGGGCGACCTGCACAATGAGAGTTGCTACTCGTGGTATAGCACAACCGCGATTCGGTTGTCGCGAAAAACCGACACATCAAGGCCAGGGTCGTCGAAATTATCATCGCGCTTTCAGGTCGAAGTGTCAATTTCTCCCGGTGGAGATTCGGCCCGTTCACCCGTCTGGAGTGCCGCCACGACCCGTTCCAACGCCTCGGGCGTGCCCGCCGCGACCGGCACCAGTTGCGGCAGGTGCCGGAACCAGGTGAGTTGCCGCTTGGCGAACTGCCGGGTGCGGGTCCGGATCAACTCGACCGTCTCGGCCAGTTCCGCCCCGCCCCCGGCTTCCAGGTGGGCCAGCAGTTCGCGGTAGCCCAGCGCCTGGCGCGCCTCGCGGCTCAACGGTCGCGGGAGCTCCCGCAAACGGCGTACCTCGTCGAGCCACCCGGCCGCGAGCATCGCACCGACCCGCCGGTTGATGCGGTCGTACAGCACCTCGCGGGGGAGTTCGAGTACGACGGCCGGAATGCGGGCCGGCGGCGGGGCGGTCTCGGGCGAGTCCGCGAACGATGGGGTGTCCCACGTCTGCTGCCACGCCGAGATCGGTCTGCCGGTCAGCGTGTGAACCTCCAGCGCACGCACCACCCGCCGCACGTCGTTGGGGTGGAGCCGCGCCGCCGTCTTCGGGTCGACCGCCGCGAGCCGCGCGTGCAGCGCCCCCTTCCCCACCGACTCGGCCTCGGCTTCCAGGGCACCGCGGACGGCCGGGTCGCCCGGCGGCCCGTCGAACAGGCCGAACAACAGCGCCTTCAGGTAAAACGGCGTCCCGCCCACGAACAGCGGCCGCTTGCCGCGGCCCGTAATGTCCCGGCACGCCCGCTCGGCCGCCGCGAGCCACCACGCGACCGTCAGCGACTCCCACGGGTCGAGGACGTCGATCAGGTGGTGGCGGACGCGGGCCTTCTCCGCGGCGGTCGGCTTCGCGGTGCCGATGTCCATGCCGCGGTACACGGTCATCGAGTCGAGCGCGACGATCTCGGCACTGAGTTGCTCGGCGACCTCAAGGGCGAGCGCGGTCTTCCCGCACGCCGTCGGGCCGGTCAGGATCAGGGCGCTCTCGAACGCGGACATCGTCAACCTTCAGATTTCTAATGCGATTCTGTTAGACGCGGGGCGGTGGCGCGATAATACAGATCGAGCATTCGTCACACCAGAGCCGTCGCCATGCATCGCACCCGTCGTGCCTTCACGCTGATCGAACTGCTGGTGGTCATCGCGATCATCGCGGTGCTCATCGGGTTGCTGCTCCCCGCGGTGCAAAAGGTCCGCGAGGCGGCCGCACGGATGAGCTGCGGAAACAACATGAAGCAGATCGGCCTGGCGGTTCACAACTACCACGGGGTCCGCGGCCGCCTCCCGTCGGTTGCGACGGCCCTCCACGGGCCGACGAACGGGGCCGCCGACGTGGTCGCGGTGGAGAACCTCGGCACCAACTACGTGCTCCACAGCGCGTTCATTGAGATCTTACCGTACCTGGAGCAGGACGTAATCGCCCGGCAGTACAACCCGGCCCTCGGCCCGACCGACACGACCGGCTCCCCGTCGAACGCGAGCCTGACGCGCAACCCGCTGAAGTCCTACCTGTGCGCGTCCATGCCGGCCCCCGCCCCGGCCGACGCGTACACGCTCCCGTTCTCGAGTTACGGCTGGTGCCGCGGGAACTTCCAGCCGATCGGCAGCACCGCGGGGTGGACCGCGACGGTCCCCGAGTACTCGTCGCACGGTGCCACCGGCGCGCTGGCCCTCACCCGGTGGAACACGCTCAAGGCGTCGTTCACCGCGGACGACGGCATGATGGTGTCGCCGCACATCGCCAGGGTCGAACTCGGCCACGTCACGAAGGGCACCTCGAACACGCTCCTCGCGGGCGAGATGCACTACACCATGACCGGGTACACGTTCACGAGCGGCACGTACACCGGCCAGCCGCGGACCGGGTCGACCACCTGGGTCCGGGCGCACCCCGGCGACAGTCACGCGACGACGAACGTGCCGCTGAACACCCGGGCGTACGTGGTCCGGGCCGACGCGCCGCTCGACTATTGGACCAAGAGTTCCTACTACGGGTTCCGCAGCGTCCACCTGGGCGGGGCGAACTTCGTGCTCGGCGACGGCTCGGTCCGGTTCGTCCGCGACTCGATCCCGTTCGACACGTACCAGTGGCTCGGCAGCCGCAACAGCTCGCTCCCGCCGCCGTCCGACTACTGACCGCTGCCCGCTCAGCGCTCCACCCGCTTCCCGGTGCGGAAGGCTTCCTCCACGATGTCGGCCGCACGCGCGACGCCGGGGTTCCCCTTCAACTTGTCGCGACACCGCTCCGCCGCCGCACGGTAGCGGCCGTCGGTCAGGAGCTTCTGAACCACCTCGCGGACGCGGGCCGCGGTCGCCCGTGCCGGCGCGAGCGTGAGCCCCGCCCCGAGCCACCCCACCCGCCCGGCGACCCCCGGTTGGTCGTTCGTCACCGGAACGCAGAGCATCGGCAGCCCGCGAGCGAGCCCTTCGAGTGCGGTGTTCATCCCGGCGTGCGTGACGAGCAGGCTCGCCCGGTCGAGGAGCGTCAACTGCGGGGCGAACGGCACCACGAGCGCGTTCGCCGGCACCCGCTGGTCCCACACCGCCCCCGCGCGCCCGAGCGAGACGACCACCTGGACCGGGAGGTCGGCGCACCCGTCGAGGATCGCCCGGTACACCTGGCCGAGCATGTTCTGGATCGTGCCCAGCGAGGCGTACACCAGCGGTCGGCCGTCGAGCTTTTCGTACGGGAACGGGACCGCCTCGCTGTCGCGGCCGGGGCCGTGCCACGGGCCGGTGTAGTGGAAGTGGGTCGGCAGCTCGCGCCGGGGGTAGTCGAAGAACGCCGGCTGCTGCGCGACCTGGGCGAGCCCGAACCGCTGCGTGTCGTTGAAGGCGTACCGGCTCAGCCCGTGCCGCCCGCGGAACGCGGTGACGACCCGGGTGATCGGCCGGGCGGCGGCGGTCAGCACGGCGTTCCCGAGTTGGTTTCGGAGCCGCCCGAGGAGCCCCGGCCGGTAGCGCCAGCCCAGCACGCCGGGCGGCACCCCCGCCTCCTGGTGCATCGCCATCGCGTTGCAGACCATCACGAACGGAACCCGCTGCACGTCGGCGAGCGTCGCCCCCGCCGGGGCGACCTGATCGACCACCACCGCATCGACCCCGGCCCGCCGCAGCACCCCGGGCGCGTCGCGGAGGGCGACCTCGGTTTGCTCGCAGATCATCTGCCCGGTGAACCGCAGCGCGGCGAGCCCGCGCATCTTCGCGAGCCGGTCGAGTTGCCGCCGCATGTACCCCGACTCGTGCTCGGGCACGCCGACCGGGAGCAGTTCGAACCCGCAGGCGTCGGCCTTCGGCTTCGCGAGCGGGGAACTCAACAGGCTGATGCGGTGGCCGCGGCGGGCGAGTTCGCCGCCGAGCGTGGCCATCGGGTTCATGTGCCCGTGCAGTTCGGGACAGACGAGGGCAATGTGCATGGAACCCCGGGGAGCGGTCAAATTGCGGCGGAGGACTCGGCCAGTTCGGTGATGTGGAAGGTGAGGCGGCGGCCGCAGAGGACGATCTGGTCGCCGGACTGGATCCGGGTCGGGCCGGGAATCTTGCGGCCGTTCAGGACCGTCCCGTTCTTGCTGGCGACGTCGTGGATCTCGCACCGCAGGTCGTGGTGGACGACGACGGCACAGTGCCGGCGGGACACGCACTCGTCGCGGATCACCACGTCGTTGTCGGGGAGCCGGCCGACGCTGTTGAGGCCGAAGTGGAGGGGGTACACGTTCGCGCCGTCCTTGATGTAGAACGCGAACCGGCCCGCCGGCTGCGTCGATCGGGCGGGCGGGCCGGCGATGGTGGGATCGTCGAGGTGCTCACCGGGGGCGAGCATCCGCAGGTCGCCGGCGAGGGTCTGGTCCCCGCACGCCGCCTGAATGGCCTGACGCGCGGCACGAAACTCGTCGCGCCGCGGCAAGCCGTCCAGGTGCACACTGAGGAGCCGCGGGTCTGACATGCCGCCTCCTGGGGCGGGCCGGTGGTCGGCTCGAACGGGACGCCAACTCACACAACGAGTTTCGACTACGGAACCGGACAGATCAAGGGGATCGGATGAAAAACTCGTGCCAGTGCGTCACAATTGAGGTCGGCGGGGGTAGGGGCGGGGCCGGAACCGGCGATGGGAACCCGAGAACGGCTCCAACCTGACAGATCTCATCCCGAATCGCGTGGATCAGCTGCTCGTGGTGGGGCAGGCATTCTTGCCTGCCTCCCAACGCGCCCGGAGGCAGGCAAGAATGCCTGCCCCACCAGACACGAACGACCCCACGAGACTCCGCATCAGATGGCCGCGGCCGAAATCTCCAGCACCTTGAACCTGATGGTCCCCCGGGGCACCGGGATGCTGACCGTCTCGCCCTTCTTCTTGCCGAGGAGCCCCTGCCCGATCGGGCTGGTGCTCAGGATCCGGCCCTTGTCGGGGTTCTCCTGGCCCGGCCCGACGATCTCGTACGTTTCTTCCTCGTCCACGTCGAGGTCCATGACCCGGACCTTGCTGCCGAAGGCGACGGTGTCCTTGGGCATCTTGCTCGGGTCGATGATGACGGCGCGGGACAGCCGGTCCGACAGGTCGTTCACCCGGGCCTGGAGCATGCCCTGGTCCTCGCGGGCCGCGTGGTACTCGGCGTTCTCGCTCAGGTCGCCCATCTCGCGGGCCGTGGCGACCCGCTTGGTGATCTCGAGCATCTCGACGCCGCGGAGGCGCTCGAGTTCGGCCTTGAGCTTGTCGTACCCTTCGCGGGTCATCGGGATCCGGTCGTCATCGGTCATGGCCGAGCGCTCCTTCGTCCTCGGGCTCCGGTCGCAGGGTCGCGGTGTTCGGGAACAGACCAGCCGCTCGTCGGGGACGGTACCTGGACAGCGGAGGTGGGGTACTGGTTCTCGCGATCACCGCGTGCGGGTTCGGCGGCCCGGATGTCTTGCCGTCGTCAACGGGAGCCCCGCCCGTGTTCGGAACGTGAGCAGCGGGTGGTCCCGCGGGATCGGTTGCGGCACGGTCGGGGTCAGGAAAAAAGTCCGGCGGCCGCGAGACTCTGCCTCGGCCGCCGGAGATCGTTCACTATCGAAACATTATACATCGTCGTCGCGGACCGAGCGCAGAATAATCCGCTGAAACGGCCGGTCGGGGACGTGCCAGCCGGTCGTCGTCCACCCGTCCAGGCGCACCCGGTGCGGCAGTTCCAACTCGGCGACCTTCGCGAGGCACGCCCGCTCCGCCGCCTCCAGCGCCTTGGGCACCGCGAACCGGTTGCTCCGCCGCAGGGCGACGACGGCGTCGTCCACGATGGCGATGACGCACGGCTCGTCCAGGTCCAGCAGCCGCAGCGCGACGGCCTCGGTGGTGGCGGTCGCGAAGACCGTTTTCAGCGCCGGCACGTCGTACTTGCAGTCCCGCAGCGCGGCCCGCAGCAGCCGCGTCGGGATGAGGACGCGCGGGACGACGAGCGACGCGATGTGCGTCCGGAGCGAGCGGTCCTCGGCCCCGAGCGGCACGCCGAGCTTCTTCAACACCTCCGGGAGCAGCGACCGGGCGATCCCGGCGGCCGCGGCCTTGTTCTTCTGCTCGTCGGTCATGTCGTCGGTGATTTGAACGCCCTGAGTCTGCTGCCGCGCCCGCGGCCGCCGGCGGCCGTGCTCGTCCTCCTCCGCCGGCTCGATCACCTCGACGGGAATGCCGAGGTGCTCCTCGGCGACGCGCAGCGCGTCGACCGGCGGCGCGGCCACGCCGGCCCGCTCCAGCAGGCCGTTGACCAGCCGCTCGACCGCCTCGACGAGTTCTTCTTGCGAGAAGTCCATACCAGGAATGTAAAGCGAAACGGCCCGCGGGTAAAAGTCAGAAATGCGCGGGCCGGCCCTTGAACCTCACGGTGCGTCAGGCCGTAGCATGCGTCCGTCGAACACCCCGGAGCCGGCGATGACCCCCGAACCGACGTGGAAGGTGGGCGAACTCGCGGCCCGCACCGGGCTCACGGTCCGCACCCTGCACCACTACGACGCGATCGGCCTGCTCTCGCCGTCCGGCCGCACGGGGTCGGCCCACGGGTCCGGGCACAGGCTGTACACGGCCGCCGACCTCGCGCGGCTCCACCAGGTCCTGTGCCTGAAGCAACTCGGCTTCGGACTGGAGCAGGTCAAGGAGTTCCTGACCCGGCCCGACTACGACCCGCGTGCGGTCGTGCGGCTCCACCTGGAGAGCGTGCGGAAGCGGGCGGCGGAACTCGCCGAACTCGGCGACCGGCTCCGGGGGCTTTCGGAGGTGCTCGACCGGGAGGGCGGGGCGTCCCCCGAGACGTTTCTTCAAACCATCGAGGCCATGACCATGATCGAGAAGTATTACACGCCCGAGCAACTGAAGCAGTTGGAGGACCGGCGAACGGCGGGCGGCGCGGAGATGCAGGAGACCATCCGCCGCGCCCCGCAGCTGTGGGCCGACCTCCAGGCCGAGGTGCGGGCGGCCATGGACACCGGCGTCGAGCCGAGCGATCCAGGAGCGCAGGAACTGGCGCGGCGGTGGTTCGCACTGGTCGCCGCGTTCACCGGCGGCGACCCGGGCATCTTCAAGTCGCTCCGGACCATGTACCAGAACGAGGACCGCGTCTCCGGGACGGACGTGGCGGCGATGCGGCCGATGATGGACTACGTCCAGAAGGCGGCCGACGCGGCCGGCATCAAGCACCCCGGGCAGTAGCGCCGGCGCTCACACCGCCTCGCGGAACGTGCCGAACAGCAGCCCGAAGCACAGGATCGCGAGCAGCAGCCCGAGCAGGAGGAGGTACAGCTTCACGAAGAACGCGAGCAGGTCGAACCACGCCCCGAGGCTCCGCAGGGCCGTCATCATGTGCGAGATGTCGCGGCCGGTGGTGGTCGTGACCCGGGCGAACGCGGCGGCGGCCCGCATCAGCCAGTTCGCGAGCATGAAGCACACGACCGACGACAGCGCGTGGCCGAGCACGCCGACGATGTGCGCCCCGTCGCGGCCGACGCGGAACGCCAGCCCGACGGCGATCATCGCCTGGAGCAGCGCGGCGACCAAGAGCGGCAACCGCACCCAGACGATGGCCGTCGCCAGGTCGTTGATGACCTGGTTCTGCGCGTCGTTGAACTCGTACTGGGGCCCGTCGGTCGGGGGCGCGACCGGCGGCGCACCAGCATCGGTGGCCGGCGGCGTGGCGGGAACGGTCGGGTCGGTCATGGTGGTGCGCCTCGCGGGGGGACTTCCGAGGTGACATGATAGCGACCCGCGTGCCAAGGGCGTCGCCCGCCTCGCGGCAGGCGGCGCGCCCACCTGCAATCACTTCTTGATCGCCTCGACGGCGAGTTCCTGGAGCGCCTGCCGCATCGGTGAGGCGTCGCCGTTGGCGAGGCCGGTCCGCTGAATGAGAAGAATGCAGAACACGTTCTGAACGGGGTCGATCCACCCCTGCGTGCCGAACGCGCCGCCGTGGCCGAACGTCCCCGGGGAGAGCACCGCCGTCACCCCCTTGGGCTCCCGCACGACGGCGAAGCCGTAGCCGAACCCCATCCCCTCCACGAACCCGGTCTTGATGTCGCCGGTCTGCACCTTGGTCATCTCCGCAACCGCCTTCTCGGAGATGACCCGCTTCCCGTTCAACTCGCCCTTGTTGAGCATCATCTGGTACAGCTTCGCGAGGTCGGCCCCGCTCGACACGAGGCCGCCGGCCGGGACCGGGTGCTTCGGGTTCGGCGGCAGGTCGAGTAGTGCGTTCACGGCCGCGACGAGCTTCCCGTACTTGTCCTTGCCGTAGGTCACGGCGACGCGGGCGGTCTGCTCCTTGGTCGGGTAGAACGTCGTGTCGGTCATGCCGAGCGGCTCGAAGACGCGCTTCTGGAGGAAGGACTCGTAGCTCTGCCCGGAGACGACCTCGATGACCCGGCCGAGCGCGTCGATGCCCGGGTTCGAGTAGCTCCACCTGGTCCCCGGCTCGAACTGGAGCGGCTGGAGCGCGGTCGCGAGGGTCGTTTCGGCGAGCGTGCGGTTCCGCTTCGTGTACACGTCGCTGACGCCCGTTGGGTAGTTCGCCAACCCTGCGGTGTGCGTGAGCAGGTCGCGGAGCTTGACCGGGCGGCCCGGCTTCTTGAGCGCCACGCCGTCGGCCGTCTTCTCGCCCGCGAGCATCTGCCCCGTGAACTCGGGGAGGTGCTTGGCAACGTCGTCGTCCGGCGAGAGCTTGCCCTCGTCGGCCAGGATCATGATGCCGATCGCGGTGACCGGCTTGGTCATCGACGCGATGCGGAACAGCGTGTCCTTCTGCATGTGGGCCTTCGCGGCGAGGTCGCGGAACCCGACGGCCGACTCGTGGACGACGCCGTCCCCGCGGCCGATCACGCACACCGCCCCGGCGAGGTCGTCGGACTCGACGAACTTCTGCATCCGGGCGGGGACGGCGTCGAGCTTGTCGGCGTGGGGCACGGCCGGCGGCGCGGCGGCGAGCGACGCGGCGAACGCGCCGGCGAGGAGCGCGAGAAACAAGGGTCGCATGGGGCGGCTCCGGGGAGTGTCGGTCGCCGCTGAGGCTACCGGACCGCGGCGGTGCGATCAACCGTTGCTCGGGAAAACCCGCCGTTGCGCGCTTGATACTTTCGGACCACTGCGCGGGGCGGCACAATGGGGCTTCCGCCCCGCCGGACGACCCCTTCCCCACTCCCACGAGGTTCTCCCATGCGTGCCGCACTCCTCCTCGCGTTGTCGGCCGCGCCGGCGCTCGCGGCCGACGTCCCCAGGCCCGGCCCCACGAGGGACGACGAGCCGCTCGCGAAGGCGTACTCCGCGGCCAAGGCGGCCGAGTACCTCGACGGCGTCGGCGTGAACTGGACCCGCGACCGCAAGTGCGTCACCTGCCACACGAACATGCCGTACCTCACGGCCCGGCCGCTGCTCCCCGGCGGCGACGACTGGAAGGAGGTCCGCACGTTCCTCGAAAAGGACGTGGCGTCGTGGTCGAACGGCGGCAAGCCCCGCGGCGACACCTACGTCGTGGCGACGGCCTTCGCCCTGGCGTTCAACGACGCCCAGCAGACCGGGAAGCTCCACCCGACCACGCGCGCCGCCCTCGACAAGATGTGGGACGTGCAGCGGAAGACCGGCGAGTGGGCGTGGCTCAAGTGCGACTGGCCGCCGCTCGAGCACGACGACTACTACGGGGCCGCGCTCGCGGCGCTCGCGGTCGGGTACGCGCCCGAGGACTACGCGAAAACCGAGAAGGCCCGCGCCGGCGTCGAGCGGCTCAAGGGGTACTTCCAGAAGACCCCCTCCCCGGACCTGCACCACACCGCCGTGCTCCTCTGGGCGTCCACCAAACTCGACGGGCTCATGACCGCAGACGAGCAGAAGGCCGCGGTCGCTGCGCTCCGCGAGCGGCAGCACAAGGACGGCGGCTGGGCGCTGGCGGCGCTCGGGACGTACGCGCGGCACGACAAGACGCCCAACGACCCGGCCGGGGCCGGCGACGGGTACGGGACCGGGTTCGTGACGTTCGTGCTGCTCCGGTCCGGGGTGCCGGCGGCCGACCCCGCCGTCGCGAAGGGGCTGGCGTGGATCAAGGCGAACCAGCGGGAGAGCGGCCGGTGGTTCACGCGGTCGCTGAGCAACGAAAAGGCGCACTACATCGCGAACGCGGGCTCAGCGTTCTGCGTGCTCGCCCTGGCCGAGGGCGGGGAGCAGGTGCGCCGGTAGGTGGGCCGGACGCGCCGCACGCCCGCGGAGGCGGGAGGAAGAATCCGCCCGCGGAGGGAACTCAAAATCTCAAAATGCTCTCATAACTGGTGGCGACCGGGCCGGCGTCGGGGTACGCTGGTCCGGTGGGGCGGGTGCCGCGGCGCTCCGTCCCAGGCGGTCCGATCGTCCCGTTCGTCAAACGCAGAATCCGTCGGTGATTCGAGTTGGCCGGTTGCATCTCCGCACGCCGGAGGGTAGCCTTCATTGTTAACTTTGGTTGGGGCCGGTAGTTGCTTCCCTTTCCCAGGCGGCCCACGCCGGGGTGAGAGGGTGCCCGTTATCGCCCGCCCCCGAAGCGACTTGATCTGATCTTCACATCGCCGTGAATCTTGAGCGGGGTTTGCTATGCCCGTCGAAGTACCGTGTCCAGGGTGTGGGTTGCGGCTGAAGGCCCCCGACAACATGGTCGGTAAGAAGGCCAAGTGCAAAAAGTGCGAGACGCAGTTCCGCATCCCCGGAGCTAACGGGGACGCCAGCGACTCCGTTGGCGACGGCCAGATGCTGAGCGTCATCAGCATGCCGTCCCCGTTCGGTGCGGGCGGTGCCGCCCCGGCCGCCGCGCCCGCGGCGGTGGCCGCGCCCCCGAAGCCCCCCGGACCGGCCACGCCTTCGGTCGGGAGTCCTACGCCGGCCGCCCGCGTGGGGTTCGGCTCGTCCAAGCCCGCCATGCCCGGACTGCCACCCGCCCCGGCGGCCCGCCCCGCCTCCGGACCGGTCCCCAAGCCGGCCCCGCGAGTCGAAGCCCCCGCCCCCTCGATCGGAAGCACCCCCGGAACGAGGGCGCTCGCGGCCGACCCCGTCCCCGCCGCGGCAGCGGCCGACCCGTTCGCGTTCGACGATTCCCACGGTGTGGACACCAAGGTGAAGCCGAAGAAGCGTGACCGGGACGAGGACGACGAGCCCCGTTCCAGGAAGAAACGCGAGGACGACGACGACGACGACCGGCCGCGCAAGAAGAAGTCCCGTGACGACGACGAGGATGACGACCGCCCACGCGCCAAAAAGAAGCGCGACGACGACGACGAGGACGA
>NZ_JBHYGG010000265.1:0-22437 GCF_051859125.1 Gemmata sp. | reverse complement strand
CGCCCACGCGCCAAAAAGAAGCGCGACGACGACGACGAGGACGATGACGACGAACGCCCACGCAAGAAAAAGAGCCGCGACGACGCACCCGTCGCTGCGCCGTCCGTTGACCCGTTCGCGTTCGACTTCAACGGCCACCCCGAAGCCAACGGCGGCGGAAAGAAGGTCGACGATTCCGGCGCCCCCCTGATCGGCGCCGACCCGTTCTCGTTCGACGCCGCACCGGCCGCCCCCCCGGAACCGAAGGCGAAGAAGCGCCGCGACGACGAGGACGATGACGACGACCGGCCGCGCAAAAAGAAGAAGCGCGAGGATGACGACGAGGACGACCGGCCGCGCGCCAAAAAGAAGCGCGACGACGAGCCGGCTCCGCCGCCAGCCGCGCCGGTCGCCCCGCCGTCGGGCGTCCTCTTCTCGTTCGGCGTCGGCCCGGCCGACCTGAAGACCGAGGCCAAAGAGAAGGACAAGGGGAAGAAGCGAGAGGACGAGGACGACGACCGGCCCCGGTCCAAGAAGAAGGGCCGCGACGACGACGACCGCGGGGGCAAGAAGTCGCGCGACGACGACGACGGCGAGAAAGAAGAGAAGCGGTACACCCGCCCCGGCGAGCAAAAGGGCCAGAAGAAGACGCTGCTGATGGTCGCGCTGCTCGGGGTCGGCGCGCTCGGCCTGCTGATCGCGGCGCTCATTGTCATGCAGAAGCAGGCCAAGGAGCAGGCCGCCGCCGATGCCGCCGCGAAGGCCAAGAAGGACGCGGAGACCAAGAAGGACGAGCCCCCGCCCGAACCGCCCCCGGCCAAGGACCCCGGTGGCAAGAAGGACCCCGGTGGCAAGAAGGACCCCGGTGGCAAGAAGGACCCCTTGGCCAAGGAGAACCCGAAGGAGCCGCCGGAGCCGCCGGTCGCGATGCTCGACCTGCCGGACATCCGCAAGGTGCCCGTGCCCGCGTTCACGGCACTGAAGGCGGAAGGGGCCATCATGCCGAAGGGGCCGCCGGTTCTGATCGAGGCCCCGCTCGCGAAGGTCAAGCGGGTGTTCGGTCCCGAGAAGCGGAACGAGCAGGACGTGGTCGTGGTGTGGCAGGCGGTCGCCCCGGTCAACGGCAAGGGCGAGAAGCTGTACGCCGACGTCCACAGCGGCCAGTCGGGGGCGCGGGTCGGCCGCCTCGAGTTCGATGGCGACGGGAAGGAGGCGAAGTGCGACGTCTCCCCGGACGGGAAGTCGTTCGTCGCCGCCGGTCCCGACGGCAAGCTCACGGTGTGGAACCTCGGCGACCCGGCCCGGCCCAAGGTGGTCGAGAACTACGACCCTTACGCCGAGTTGGCCGAGCAGAAGAGCGCCGGGCTCGCCGCCGTGTTCTTCAGCAAGAACCCCGGGATGCTGGTGACCGTGACCACGGCCGGTGGGGTCCACATCGTGGACCCGATGGCCAAGAAGATCGTCGAGCGGTGGACGCCGCTCATCAAGCTGGTCCCGAACAGGGTCGCGCTCGGGAAGAACGTGGCGACCGACGCCGACCGGTCCTCGGTGGTGATCGCCATCGGCGGGGTCGTGTACCAGCTCGACACGACGGGCCTGCGGACCGTGTGGAAGCTCGACCTGGGCGGCGACGTCGGACGCCACCTCGGACTCGCCGTGGTCGGCAACCCGGGCCGCATCGCCTACGCCTTCGAGACGAACGTGACCGGCAAGAAGGAGAAGGCCGCGCTGCTCTGCCTGCCGAACCAGAAGCCGACGCTGTTCCGGTGGCCGGAGGCGGCCGGCGACCCCGTCGAGGCGCACTGGGTCGGGGACAAGCTCGCCGTCGTCGGCGGCGAGAAGGGGGTGGTGTTCGTGTCGGCCGAGGGACCGTTCAAGCCGGCTGCACTCGCCGAATCGGGCGGTCGGATCGTCGGCTCGGCCAACGACAACGGGTACTGGTACGCCGCCCCGGACTCGGGCAACGCCGGCAACTCGCTCGTGCAGCAGCTCAGCGATGGCGAAATCTCGGACTTCGCACGGCAGGTGCTGGAAGGCAACAAGCCGGCGCTCCTGAAGATCAACGACAAGGGGGTCAAGTAGCCGGCGCGTAGCCGATCGAGCGGAGCAGTTCCCCGGTCAGCACGAACGGCCGGGGCGGGATCGCGGCGAGGCGGAACTGCGGGAGCAGTTCCCCCGCCGCGATCGCGTTCGGTGCCCCCGCCCACCCGCACGACCACGCCAGAAGCCCGACCAGCGCCTCGGCCCGCACCCCGGCGTCGCGGAGCGCCGCGAGCCGCGTGTCGCCGTGCCGCTTCGCCAGCCGCCGCCCGTCCTCGCCGACCACGAGCGGGACGTGCGCGAACGCCGGCGGCGTCACACCCAGCGCGCGGTACAGCAGGAGTTGCCGCGGCGTGGACGGGATCAGGTCGTCGCCGCGGACCACTTCCGTGACGCCCATTTCAGCGTCATCTACGACCACCGCGAGTTGGTACGCGGGTGTGCCGGTGTTCTTCCACACGACGAAATCGCCGCCGTGTTCCCGCAGGTCGATGCGCTGGCCGCCGGCGTACAGGTCGGTGAACGCGGGCGAATCCGTGACACGGAACCGCCACGCGAATGGTTCCCCCTCGGCCGCGAGCCCCTCGGCGTCCGCGACGGTGCGGTGGGCGCACGTCCCGGGGTACGGCGGCCCCTCCTGACCGACGTGCGGGGCGCTCGCGGCCGCGGCGATGTCGGACCGCGTGCAGGTGCAGGGGTACACGAGTTCGCGCTGCTTGAGCCGTTCGAGCGCCGCACCGTAGAGCGGGAGGCGGTGCGTCTGCGTGACGGTGCCGCCGTCCCAGTCGAGACCGAGCCAGCGGAGGTCTTCGGCGGCCTGCTCGGCGGCCCCCGGCTTGATCCGCGGCGAGTCGATGTCCTCAACGCGCAGCCGCACCGTCCCGCCCCTCGCCCGGGCGTGGAGCCACGCGACGAGGTACGTGCGCGCGTTCCCGACGTGCTGCGCCCCCGTGGGCGACGGTGCCAGCCGACCGGTCGGTGTCATGCGTGACCTTCGTGAGGGCGGGGCCGGCGGAACGGGGTCAATTTATCGCGGGGGGTTCACACGACGACAATCAACGCCGGGGGCCTCGCGGTGCCCGACCCGCTGCGGGCCGAGTTCGGGAACGGTACCAAGTATTGGTACCCGTGGAACGTCGGCGTCCCGCGAAACACAGCGGCCCGGTTCGCGCCGGCCGAACCCGAGCAGCCCCCGTCCACGCCCCCGGCTCCCCCACCGACCCCTCCGGGAACGCCCTCCGCGCGAAGTGGGGTGTTCGCCGCGATCCTGGTGATGAGCCTCATCGGCAACCTGTTCGCCCGGGTGGTCCGCCCGGCCCGGCTGGAGCCGTACTACGCCGGTCTGTTCGCGTCGCTGGCGATCGGCCTCGCGGTCCCGGCGTCGGCGTTCCTGGGGCTGTCTCCGGTCGTTCAGGTGCTCGCGGTGTGTGCGGTCGCGTTCACCCCGGTCGCGTTCGCGGGCGTCGTGTTCGCGACCACGTTCATGCGGACCGCGCATCCGGACCGCGTGTTCGGGATGAACGTGGCGGGCGCGTTGTGCGGTGGACTCGCGGAGAACGCTTCGGTATTGTTGGGGTTCCGGTGGCTGTTGTGCGTGGCGGTGGGGTTCTACCTGTTGTCCGCGTTCGCGGGAGCCCGGAAGTTGCCCGCCGCCGGCCCGGAGCGTCGCGTATAATGCGGTGCGGCACTGCTCGGAGTCCCGTTCCCCGAACCCGAGCGGGCGGAACCGCCTCTCTTCTCCGCCCGCCGGCGACGCACCCGCCGTTTCGAATTGCACGGGGTCACGGCCCCGCCGATGATGGGTACACCGTCGCGGGACGGGGACAACATCTCCAGCAGTGGCGATCGACCCAAACCACCGCACCGTCGGGAGGGTTCCATGCCCGAGACCAACGAGGACTCGTCCGACCTCGACAGCGGGCCGCCGCGGCGGGCCACCCGGACCGCCGCCCCCGCCGTGATCCGGTCCGGCCGGGAGGTCATCTCCGCCGAACTGGCCCTCACCGTCTTCCGCCAGATGATCCGCACCCGCGCCCTGGAAGAGCGCAGCATCAAGATGTCGAAGTCCGGGGAGGCCTACTTCTGGATCGGCGGCCCCGGCGAGGAGGCGTTCAACGTCTGCCTCGGGCTCCAGGTCCACCGGGGGCACGGCCCGGCCTACGACTACCTCCACCTGCACTACCGCAACTGCGGCGTCATGCTCGCGATGGGCATGCCGATGATCGACCACGTCCGCCAGCTCGCCATGCGGCGGACCGACCCGCACTCCCGCGGCCGCAACTTCGTCGGCCACTACGCGATCAAGAAGTGGAACGTGGTCCCGGTCACCTCGGTAATCGAGGTCCAGTTCGCGATGGCCCCCGGCACCGCCCTGATGCAGAAGCGGCACGGCGGCGAGGGGATCACGCTCGTCGTCGGCGGCGAGGCCGGCACCGCCGAGGGCGACTTCGAGACGTGCCTGAACTGGAGCACCCGCCCCGGCCAGGACCTCCCCGTGCTCATGCTCGTCACCAACAACCGGTTCGGCATCTCGACCGACGTTCACACGGTGAGCGCCGAGAAGCAGATCTCGGACCGGGCCGCACCCTACGGGGTGAGGGCCGAGACCGTGGACGGCAACGACCCGGTCCTCGTGTGGAACGCCCTCGACCGGGCCATGCGGTACTGCCGCCGCGAGCGGAAGCCGTTCCTGCTCGAAGCGATGGTGTCGCGGCTCCACGGGCACTCGTCGTCGAGCGGCGCGCAGCGGGTGTGGGGCGAGACCGACGTGCTCGCCTCGTTCGAGCAGAAGCTCCTCGACGCGGGCGCGATCGACGAGGCCACCGTGCGGGCCATGAAGGACGAGGCGAGGGCCGAGGCCGACGCCGCGGTCGTGGCCGCGATGAAGGAGCCCGAGCCGGGCCGCGACGACCTGTACAAGTTCAGCTACGCCCCGAGCGACGTCGACGCCGTCTACCCCGGCGACTACACCGGGCTCCCGGGCGGCAAGTGACACCCTCTCCACCGGTGGGGCAGGCATTCTTGCCTGCCCTCGCAGCCCGAGGCAGGCAAGAATGCCTGCCCCACCAGACTTTGTGAAACGGACCGACCACGATGGCATCGATCGCACAGGCCGTGCGGATGGCCCTGCACTACGGCGAGACCCACCTCGGCGTGACCGACGTGTTCGGCGAGGACGTCGGCCCGCCGCTCGGCGGCGTGTTCACGGTCACGCAGGGCCTGAGGACCGCCTGGAACACTCCGCTCGACGAGCGCGGCATCATCGGCACCGCGATGGGCATCGCCTACGCCGGCGGCCGCCCGGTGTGCGAGATCCAGTTCTGCGACTACGCCTTCAACATCCTCGACATGTTCAAGATCGCCGGGAACCAGCGGTGGGCCAGCGCCGGCGAGTTCGACATGCCGATCGTGGTGATGACCCCCACGGGGGCCGGCATCCGCGGCAGCCTGTACCACTCGCACTGCTTCGAGAGCTGGGCCAGCCGCCTGCCCGGGTGGAAGATCGTGATGCCGTCGAACGCGCTCGACGCCTACGGCCTGATGCTCGCCGCGATCAAGGACCCGAACCCGGTGTTCGTCCTGCTCCCGAAGGCGCTGCTGCGGGCGCGCGACACCCGGCTGATCCCGGGCGAGCCGGCCGACGCCGAGGAACTCTCGCGGATGATCGACGCCCCGATCGGCGACCGCACCGACTGGCGGCCGCAGTGGCCGGACCTCGAGGAGTACGTCGTCCCGCTCGGCAGGGGCGAGCTGGTCCGCGAGGGGGCCGACGGGACCGTCGTCAGCTACGGCCGGTTGCTCCCGCTGTGCGCCCAGGCCGCCGACGAACTGAGCCGCGACCACGGGCACACCTTCGACGTGATCGACCTCCGCACCCTGTTCCCCTACGACTGGGACATGATCTCGCGGAGCGTGCAGAAGACCGGCCGCGTGCTGATCGTCAACGAGGACACGGAGATCACCAACTACGCCGAGCACCTCCTCCGGCGGGTGGTCGACGACCACTTCTACGACCTGGCGGTGCGGCCGCGGACCCTCATGGGCAAGCACATCCCCGGCATCGGCATGAACCAGAACTACGAGGTCAACAGCGTCCCGCAGCTCGGCGACGTGCGGACCGCCCTCCGCGAACTCGCGACCGACCCGGCGTGAGCCGGGGCGGTTGCCCGCACGCGCCGCGGCCGGTAAAGTGGGTTCTCACCCGGTGAGGCGACCGCATGCCGATCCCCGAGAGCCTGTGCTGCCTCCTGCTCAACCAACTCGACATTCACCCGGTCCTCGCGGTGATCCGGGTCTCGGCGGGCACCGCGGCCGCCCAGTTCACCGACCAGTCGCGGGCGCTGCTCGACGCGCTGGAGCGGTCGAACCGCAAGGCGTGGAAGGCGCTGGAGGTCGCGCTCGCCGGCGAGGGGCTGTGGTCCCGGCTCGACCGGGCCGACGTGCGGGCGCTCCGGGCGCAGATCCGCACGTTCCTCGACACCGCCCCGCTCCCCGAACTCACCGGCAAGGCCGAGTACCGCAAGCGGTGCCTCACCGAACTCCGGCAGGCGCTCGGTAAGGGCGTCCTGCTCGGGAAGCTCGTCGCCGGCGACCTCGCGGACAAGACCGGCCCCTTCGCGGCGCACACCGACCCGACCGCGCTCCTGAGGGCCGAGAAGGCGGCCCTCACCCGCCTCGGCAAGGAGGTGCAGGAGGCCGGGTTCAAGGCGCTCGGCTGGCTCCTCGCGCAGCCGGCGCACGGGGCCGAGTCGGTGGTCGTGGTCTCGGCCCGGTACTTCTTCCGCCGCGAGGTCGAGACCGACGCGGCGCTGTTCCGCGGGCTCCAGTTCGCCGCGGTCGAGGCGCTGGGCGACTCGCAGCGCGACGGGTTCCGCGGGCTCGACGAGTCGCTGACCGCCGCGGCCGACCGGCTCGAAACGGCCCTCGACGAGGTCGCCGCGGAACTGCTCGAAGCGGTCGCGGTGGTCCAGTCCGAGGTGCAAGCGGCGCACGACAGCGTGCGGGCCGCGCACGAGACCGCGAGGGCGGCGCACGACTCGGTCCAGTCGCTCGCGGCCGAGATGCGGGCGCAGCTCGCGACCGTGCTGGCGAAGCTCGACATGGCCGACAAGCCGGTTCAACCGGAACACAGCCTGTCGGTGCGGACCGACCGCGAGCGCGAGCAGGTCCGCGAGTTGCTGAAGCGGATCCGCACGGCCCCCGAAGCGGCCCAGAGGGAGCTGGCGGGCGAGGCCGGGAAGCTCCAGGTGGCGATCGGCGACTTCGCCGGAGCGGCCGCGTCGTTCGCCACCGCCGCGGGGGCCGCCGCGTCCGGCGCCGAAAAGGCCGAGGCGCACCACAACGCCTACCGCGCCAAGCTCG
This sequence comes from Gemmata sp., assembly GCF_051859125.1. NCBI lineage: Bacteria > Pseudomonadati > Planctomycetota > Planctomycetia > Gemmatales > Gemmataceae > Gemmata > Gemmata sp. Next base: position 15,057 of record NZ_JBHYGG010000265.1, on the reverse strand, counting down.
AGGAGCGCGACTACGCCGGGGCCGCCCGCGAGTTGAAGAAGGCGATCCACCTCGACCCCGCCCGGTTCGCCCCGTTCCCGACCGACAAGTACGAGCTGACCCGCGTCCTCGGGGCCGGCGGGTTCGGGGTCACGTTCGAGTGCAAGCACGCGCTCACGGAGGGCCCGGTCGCGGTGAAGTCGCTGACCGACCAGAACCTCGACCACGACGTCGGGGCCGTGCTCCGCGAGGCGCACGCGCTCGACAAGCTCAAGCACCGGGCCATCATCGGGCTCCGCGACTGCGGGTACGCCGACGCCGCGAACAAGCGCCGCCCGTACCTCGTGATGGAGTACTTCGACGGCCAGACGCTCCAGCAGCACGTCGAGGAGCACGGCCCGCTGTCGCTCGCCGACGCACTGCCGCTGGCCCGCACGCTCGCCGAGGCGCTCGCGGCGGCGCACGGCGAGAACGTGCTGCACCGGGACGTGAAGCCCGCGAACGTGATGGTGCGGCGCACGAGGTCCGGCTGGGAGGTGCGGCTCATCGACTTCGGCCTGGCGATGCGGTCGAGCGTGCTGACGGGATCGCTGTCCACCGCCCGCGGCGACACGGTCCTCGGGTCGTCCATCGCCGGAACGATCGACTACGCCGCCCCCGAGCAGCTCGGGAAACTACCCGGGGTGAAGGTCGGGTTCCCCGCCGACGTCTACGGGTTCGCGAAGACGCTGTGCTTCGCGCTGTTCCAGACGACCGAGCCGACGATGCGGCACTACAAGGCGCTGCCCGAGGCGACCGCGGACCTGATCGGCCGGTGCCTGAGCCGCGACCCTCGCGAGCGGCCGCAGTCGTTCGCCGAGGTGCTCAACGGGCTGAGCGGCCCGGCGACCCGGCCCGCGGGCCCGGCCCCCAAGGCCCCGGGACCGCGGGAGGACAAGCCGTGGGCGAAGCGGGGCGACGGCGACGCCCCCCCGCCGCGCCGCCGGCCGCCCCGCGACGACGGGTACGAGCGGGTGCCGACCGTGGACACGGGGACGCGCGTCGGGCACGCCCTGATGGCGTTCTTCTTCGGGACGTTCGGGGTCCACAAGTTCGTCCAGGGCAACAGCGGCAACGGCGGCATCCGGCTGCTCATCCTGCTGACGTGCCTGGGCCTGTACTGGAACATGTTCGTCGGCATGGTCGAGTGCGTGCAGTACCTGATGGTGTCGAACGAGGAGTACACCCGCACGTACCTGGTCCAGAAGAAGAACTGGTTCTGACCGCGAACCGCACGCGTCGTTCTGTAGCCGGCCACAGTGTGGCCGGGCGTTTCGAGGCCCCCAGCACCGGCCGCACCGAGGCCGGCTACAGAACGGCTGCCGATCGATCAGTCTTGGTACAACAGCGCCCGTGCCCAACCCCGAGGTTCCCGATGGACTATCCTCTCCCGCCGGTCGGCGAAGGGCTGTTCGAGGTCGAGTTGGTCCGCTGGCTCGTCCGGCCCGGCGACGCCGTCGCCCCGGGCCAGGGACTCGCGGAGGTGATGTCCGACAAGGCGAGCATGGAGGTCCACGCGCGCTTCTCGGGGACGATTACGGCGCTGGCCGCGGTCCCCGGGACCAAGGTCAAGGTCGGGCAGGTCGTCCTCTCCTACGAGCCGGTGGGCGAGGTGGCCGATGCGCTGGCGAGCGGGGGGCGTCAGCCCCCCGAGGTCGCCCTCGCCGGCGCGCCCGCCCGCGAATCGCTCGGGGGGCCGGCGCCCCCCGCTCGCCCGCAGAACGGGACCGCCCACGCGCACGCACCGGCCCCGAAGCTCCCGCCCGCGGCCCCGTCGGTGCGGCTCCTGGCCCGGAAGCTCGGCATCGACCTCGGCCGGGTCACCGGCACCGGCCCCGGCGGGCGCATCCTGGTCGAGGACCTCGCGCCGCTCGTCAAGCCCCGCTCGGCCCCGGCCGACCGGCCCCCGGCGTCGAAGACCGACACGTCGAAGCTCGACTTCGGGATCGCCGGCACGCGGCAGAAGATGGTCGGCATGCGGCGGGTGATCGCCGAGCACCTCGTGGACTCGAAGCGCCGCATCCCGCACTACTCGTACATCGACGAGTGCGACCTGACGGACCTCGTCCGCCTGCGGAACCAGCTCCGCGAGCCGCTCAACGCCGGCGGCGTGAAGCTCACGTACCTGGCGTTCTTCGTGAAGGCCGTGGCCCGGGCGCTCAAGGAGGTGCCGATCGTCAACAGCACCTACGACGAGGCCGCGGGCGAGGTGGTGCTCCACGACCGGTACAACGTCGGCATCGCGGTCGCCGCCCCGCAGGGGCTCCTGGTCCCGGTCATCAGGGGGGCCGACAAGAAGGACCTGGTCGCGATCGCGGCCGAGATCGACCGGCTGAGCCGCGACGCGAAGGCCGGGAAGAGCAAGCTCGAAGACCTGCGGGGCGGCACGTTCACCGTCACCTCCGTGGGCGGCATCGGCGGGCTGATCTCGACGCCGATCATCAACCACCCCGAAGTCGGCATCATGGGCGTGGGCCGGGTCGTGAAGCGGCCCGTGTACGACGCGCACGGCGACCTGCGGCCGGCCGACATCCTGTTCCTGTCGTTCTCGTTCGACCACCGCGTGGTGGACGGGGCGGTCGGGGCCGCGTTCGGCAACGCGGTCCTCCGGTACCTCCAGGCCCCCGCCCTGCTCCTGCTGCCGGAGAAGATCGGTGACTGACGCGCCCCCGCCCGCGGCCCCCCCCGTCCCGCGGTGGCCGGCCGTCGCCGCCGCGGCCGTGTTCTTCGTCGTGGCCCTCGCACGCGCCCTCGGGCCGCCCGACGGCTACCCCCGCGACCTGTTCATCTACCGGCTCGGGGCCGAACTCGCGCTCCGCGGCGAGAACCCCTACGACATCCCGAAGGTCCGCGGACACGTCGCCGCCGAGTTCCCGCCCGACGACGCGCACAAGGCGTTAACGAACACGCACCTCCTCGTGGAGGGCGACCTCGCCGAGTGGGTGGTGCGGCTGTGGACCGACACCGCCGCCAAGAGTTTCCCGCTCAACTGCGGGTACTTCCTGCCGCCGATGGGGGTCGTACTGTACCTCCCGTTCGCGCTGCTGCCGTGGAAGGCCGCGATGGTCGCGTGGGCGGTTGCGAACGGCACCGCCGGCTACGCCGTCGCCCGCGTCGTGACCGCCCTGCGGGTGCCGGGGGCGCCGGTCCCCGTGTTCCTCGCAACGGTCGGCCCGTTCCTCCTGCTGCTGAACCCGCTCACGCCCTTCATCGCGTTCCCCGTGGGGCAGACGAGTGTGGTGTGCCTCGGGTGCGTCGTCGCGGGGCTGCTCGCGCGGGACCGCGGCCGGCCGTACCTGATGGCGGCGCTGTGGGCCGTTCCGTTCGTGAAGCCGCACCTCGCCCTGTCCCTGGTCCCGCTCTGCTACTTCCTGAGCGGGTGGCGGCCGGCGGCGCTCCTGATCGTGCTCGTCGCGGCGCTCAACGCGCTCGGGGCCACGATCGTCGGCGGCTCGCCCGCGTTCCTCAAGGAGTACCTGGACTTCCTCCCGCAGGTCCGCGACGCCGTGCGGTACAACCGGGTCGAGTTGAACGCCGGGCTGTCGAGTTGGAACCGACTCCTGTACGGGTTCGGCGGCCCGCTCATCGAGCTCGGTCTCGGGACCACGCTGGCCGGCTACCTCGTGTGGTACGGGCTCCTGGTCGGCCGGTGGGCGGCGACCGGGGTGCGGCCGTCGGCCGCGTGGGCCGCCGCCGCGACCGGTGCCGGTGCGGCCCTGTGCTGCCAGGTGCTCGTGTACGAGTTAATGGTCCTCGTGGTTGCCGTTCCGTGGCTCCGCGACCTGTTCGCGGGCGGCTACCGCACCTGGGGCGTCGCGGGCGGCGCGCTGCTGGGGGCGCACCTCGTCTCCCTGGTGTTCATGCAAGGGATCGGCCTCGCCGGGCACCACCCGCTCGCCGTGGCCCTGTTCGCGCTCGCCGTGCTGACCGGCCCGGCGGACCCGCTCCGACCGGCAACTCGATAACGAACGCTCACCCCGCCACGGGCGGCTCGGTCCGCCCTTCGGGCGGCGGGACTTCACTGTCCCGGGTGACCGCGGCGAGGCCGGTGGCGGCACACCCCACGACCAGGAAGTAGTGGTTACACGAGGCGTGCCGCGAGAACGCGAAGAACACCGCCACCACCAGCGCCGCCGAGAGCGCGAACCCCGCGGGGCCGCGGGCGGACCGCGCCCACACCAGCGCGTAGGTCGGCACCAGCATCGCGAACTGGAGCCACTGCGACATGGGCGGGGGCGTGCCCGCGGCGACGGTGTACGCGGAGAGGAGCGTCAGCGACTCGTATCGGAACGGGAGGCCGCTGGCCATGAGCGAGCGGAGGATCGCTCGCGGGTCCCACAGGAACCACGGCAGGTTGACGGCGGCGGCCGCGACCGCGGCTGGTACGAAGAACGCCGCCAGCTTCTTGCGGTCCCACGGGGGGGGCACGAGCAGCAACCCCAGCGGGATGAGGAAGATCATGTACTGCTTGCTCACGACGGCGACGCCGAACGCCCACGGCGTCAGCCGTGACGACCGCGAGGCGAGGCACGCCGTCACCGCCACGAGGCCCACGCAGAACGTGTCCGTCAGCGACTGCTGCACCATCAGGAACACCCGCGGGGAGGTGAGCAGCAGGGCCGCGGCCAGGGCCGCGAACCGGCCCCGGCACCCGAGCAGGGCGAGGCCACTGGCGACGAACGCGGCGACGTGCGCCCACCGGATCTCGCCGGCGAGGTACCCGGCCCCCGCGGACAGCAGCAGCACCGGCGGGTAGACGTACCCGCACTGGACCCATTGCGCGTCGGCCGTCACCGGCCGCCCGTAGATGTTGCCGCCGTCCCGGTGCTGGATGTCGTGCCCGTACAGGTTCGGCATCCACGCCGCGTAAGGGTTCCGCCCCTCCCCCAGCACTTCGAGGGAGTACTTCGTCCACGAGTACACGTCGATGAACGGGTCCGGGGTCGCCCGCACGATCCAGACGGCGAGCACCGCGAACGCGGCGAGCCACCCGGCGGTGTACGCCCACCGGAACGCCGGGAGCCGCAGCACCTGCGGGACCGTGAGAATCTCGAGCGCCGCCAGCGCGGCGAGGTACGTCCCCATCGGTTGCGTGTGGAGGTCCCAGCCGGGGGGCTCGGTCGTGAGTTGGTAGAACTGGTACACAAGGCCGATCACCCCGAGTCCGAGGGCCGCCGCCGCGGCCCGTCCCGAGACAACGGGCCGGGAGGTGGCCGCGACCGCCAAGACGAGTGCCGCGACCCCAGCCACCAGGAACCCGACGGCCGCAGGGTCGTAGTTGCCGCTATTGATCTGGATCGCCCGGCCGAGGAAGACGATGCCGGCGACCGCGAACGGGGCGGCCAACGCACCCGCTTCGGGCCTGCCCACCGGTGGGAGCGCCATGCAATTCCCCTCTTCACCCCGCGCGAGCGGCCGTGACCTGTCACGGGCTCGGATCGAAGTGATTAACTACGGGTCGGCGAGCCGCGGTCAACCCGCCGGAGTCCCGCGTGCGGCACGCGGGTTGCAAGGTCTGGAGGAGTCGGCCGCTCGCGACCGACGGACCACACGCCCCCTCCTCCAATCGGAGAGCTCAATATGACCCGCCACGACGAACCTATGACCCGCTGGGGCAAGATCCGCTACGGTCTCGCCGCCCTGCTCCTCGGGCTGCCGATCCCCGTCGTCATCATCGCGTTCCTGATGCCCGGCTGCGGTGGCAGCCGCTGACGATCGGTGTCGAACGGGTCGCCCGATTCGAGCCAGGAGACAAGAGGAGGGAGACACCAATGGACGCACGTGACTCTACTGTCCCTGCTCAGCGCGACGTCCCCATGATGGTGATCGTGTTCGTGAGCGCCCTGCTCGCCCTGGCGCTCGCCTTCACCCGGCCGGGGTGAGACGGGCACCGAACCGCAGAACCATAAGCCGCCGCACGGAGCGATCCCCGGCGGCTTTTTCGTTTCCCAGCAGTAGCGTCACGGTGCAACCGGAGGGGGCATTGCCGTCCGCGGGGGCGGCGGAACCGTGCGGCCCCGCCACTGGGCGGCGCGCTTCTCGTCACCCGTCGCGGCGTACAACTCGACCACCCGATCAACTGCTTTCTGAAGTACCCCCCATTCTTCGGTCGGGATCGCCTTGGGGTCGGCGAGCAGTTGCTCCGCGCTGCCGACGAGGAGCGGCTCCGCGTCGGCGTACTTCTTCTCCCGCATCAGCACTTCCCCGAGCACGCTTCGGGTGCTGGCCACGATCCACGCCCCCCGCGACCCGGCCCGCGCGACGTGCCCCTCCCGAACGGCAAGGCACTCGCGTAGAACCGCCTCGGCCCGGTCCCATTTGCCGTGGTCCGCCAGGGCGGCCGCGAACCGGGCCAGCGCGTCGGCGACCGGCTCACTGGAGGCTCCGTACTTCAGCCCGGTGACGCGAACCAGTTCTCGAAGGTACTCCTCCTCCCGCTCGGACAGGCTCAGGTGGTGGACCGCGGTCGCCCCGAGTCCGAGGAAGTCGAGGACGTCGACGGCGTCGGGGCCGCGGGCGCTGCGGAGGTCGGCCACGGCCGCGTCGCAGATGTCGAACGACTTGCGGTGCAACCGCAGGACCCCGTAGGTGCGGGCCAGCGCCTTCTTGCCCTCCAGCGTGGCCGGGTCGGTGGGCCCGAGGTACTTCACCTGCAACCGGACGGCCTCGGTGAGGAGGCTCAGCCCCTTCGCGGTCTCGCCCGCGAGGAGGTACACTTGGCCCAGGTTCGTCATCGCGGTCAGCGTCTCGCGGTGGGAGTCGCCGTACAACTTCCGGCACGCGCGCTCCATCTGCTCGACGATCGGAACGGCGTCCCCGGCCCGGCCGCACGCCGCGTACATGATCCCGACCATCTGCAGCATGCCGACGCGGACCCGGAGGTTCTCACCCGGCACGGGTTCGGCGAACTTGCGGACGTCCGCGAGCAGGGCCGGGATGTCGATGGTCGCGCCGTTGGAGCGGGCCGCGTTCTCGCGGAGCAGGTGAACGAGGGTCGAGATCACGATCCGCAGGTCCGTGTCGTTCTCGACGGCTTCGACCCGGAGCGCCCGTTCGGACTGCCGGGCCCGGTCCTTTTCGTCCCGCTCGCGGCGGGCGTCGGCGAGCGCCGCGATCAACTGGAGCGAGCGGAGCCGCTCGGCCCGCTCGGCCGAGAGGGCCGCGTTCCGCTCGGCCCGCAGCCGGTCCGTGAACCACGCGGCCCCGGCGACCAGTGCCAGGGTCACGACGGCGCTCGTGGCCAGCAGCGCGGCGGCCGTCGGGCGGCGGCGCGCCCACTTCCACGCCCGCTCCGGGAGGCCGACCGGCCGGGCCAGGATCGGCTCGCCGTTGAGGAACAGGCGCAGGTCGTCGGCCAGGGCCGCGGCCGAGGCGTACCGCCGGGCCGGGTCCTTGTGGAGGCACTTCAGGCAGATGGTCTCGAGGTCGCGGGGCGTCGCCGGGACGAGGTGGGTGGGGCGGACCGGGTCGTCGTTGATCACCTGGACGATGGTGTCCATTGCGGTGGCCGCGCGGAACGGCGGCCGACCGGTGAGCACGGCGTAAAGGATCGCGCCGAGCGCGTACACGTCGGCGAGGTGGCCGACCTCCTTGTGCTTGCCCGCGGCCTGCTCGGGGGCCATGTAGCTCGGGGTGCCGAGCACCGCACCGGACGCGGTCAGGTCGCTGGCGCCCTCGCCGACCCGCTTGGCGAGGCCGAAGTCCGTGACCTTCGGGGAGCCGTCGGCCGCGAGCAGGACGTTCTGCGGCTTCAGGTCGCGGTGGACGATCCCCGCGTCGTGCGCCACCTGCATCGCCCGCGACAGCGTCTCGACCAGGGCCGCGGCCTCGCGGGGCGGCAGCGGGTGCCCGCCGAGCTTGGCGTCGAGCGCCCCGCCCTCGCAGAACTCGAGCGTGAAGAACGGGCAGTCGCCGTGGGTGCCGATCTCGTAGAGCTGGACGATGTTCGGGTGCCGCAACCGGGCGATGGCCTCGGCCTCGGCCAGGAACCGGAGCCGCTCGCCCACCGCCGAGTGGTCGCCGCTCAGGATCATCTTGAGCGCGACGGTGCGGTTCAGGGCGAGGTGCCGGGCGAGGTACACGACGCCCATGCCGCCGCGGCCCAGCTCGCGCTCGATGACGTACCCGGGAATGGTGACGGTCGGGGTGCCCGCGGGCTCGCTCGATCGCGCGGCCGCGCCGGCGGCGTCGTCGGGGGTCTGGGCGACCGTCTCGGAGCGAGCGTCGGTCCCCTCTGCCGGGGGTGCGGGCGGGGGCTGGTCGGGAACAGAATCGGGCATCGCCGGGCTCGCGGGACAGGGGCGGCGGGGTCACACCGGGCGAGGGTGATGATACCCGCGGGCCGCACCCGCGGGCACCCTTGGGATCAGGGGACAGAACCTCAGAGGACAGCAGGGGCAGAAGTCGATGTGGCCCCGGTGTCCTCTTCTGACCTCTGCCCTTCTGTGGTTCTGTCCTCTGGTCCCTACGGCCGCTTCCACTTCCCCCGGCCCTTCTTCTTGGGCGCGGGCTGGCTAACGGGAACGGCCTTGCCGCCCAGCGCGCTGGGGACCGCGGCCTCGCCGTACTTCTTCCGCAGGTCGGTCTCGAGCTTCACGATCTGGTCGCGGAGCAACTGGGCGCGCTCGAAGTCGAGCGCCTTCGCGGTCTCGAGCATCTCGGCGTAGAGCTGCTGGACGTACTCCAGCGCGACGGTGAGTTCCATCTCGGCCGGGCCGCCCGCCCCGCCGGTGGCCGCGGCCTGCGCCATCTGGTGCGACTCGATCTCGTCCTCGATCGCGTTCTTGATCGCCGTCGTCACCGTCCGCGGGGTGATGTTGTGTTCCTTGTTGTACGCGAGCTGGATCTCGCGGCGGCGGTTCGTCTCGTTCATCGCCCGGCTCATCGAGTCGGTCACCGTGTCGGCGTACAGGATCACCTCCGCGTTCACGTTGCGGGCGGCGCGGCCCATCGTCTGGATCAGCGACTTGTCGGACCGCAGGAACCCCTCCTTGTCGGCGTCGAGGATCGCGACCAGCGACACCTCCGGGAGGTCGAGCCCCTCGCGGAGCAGGTTCACGCCGATGAGCACGTCGAACGCCCCCTCGCGGAGTTCGCGCAACACGGTGATGCGCTCGATCGCGTCGAGTTCCGAGTGGAGCCACTTGCACCGCATCCCGGCGTCGCGGAAGTACGTCGTCAGGTCCTCGGCCATCCGCTTCGTCAGCACCGTGACGAGCGCGCGCTCGCCCCTCGACGCCCGCAGCCGCACCTCGGCCTCCAGGTCCTTCACCTGCCCGCGGGCGGCCTTGACGTGGATGACCGGGTCGACCAGCCCGGTCGGGCGGATCACCTGCTCGACGACCTCGCCGCCGACCTTCTCCAGCTCGTAGGGGCCGGGCGTCGCGGAGAGGCACAGGCAGCACTTCATGCGGCCCTCGAACTCGTCGAACTTCAGGGGCCGGTTGTCGAGCGCCGACGGGAGCCGGAACCCGTGCTCGACGAGCGTCTCCTTGCGGCTCCGGTCCCCGAAGTACATGCCGCGGACCTGCGGGAGGCTGACGTGCGACTCGTCCACGACCATGAAGAAGTCGTCGGGGAAGAAGTCGATGAGGGTGTACGGCGGCTCGCCGGGTTTGCGGCCCGAGAACCACCGGGCGTAGTTCTCGACGCCCGAGCAGTAGCCCGCCTCGCGGAGCATGTCGAGGTCGTACCGGCACCGGGCCTTGAGCCGCTCGGCTTCGAGCAGCTTCCCCTCCGTTTTGAACTGTTCGAGCCGTGCGTTCAACTCCGCCTCGATCCCGACGATCGCTTCCTTCACGCGATCCTCCGGCGTGACGAAGTGCTTCGCCGGGTAGATGTACATCTCCTCGAGAACCTTGATGGTCTCGCCGGTGAGCGGGTGGATCACCGACACGGCGTCGACCTCGTCGCCGAACAGCTCGATGCGGTACGCGGTCTCCTCGGACGCGGGCCAGATGTCGATGGTGTCGCCGCGGACCCGGAACGTGCCGCGCTCGAACGCGATGTCGTTCCGCTTGTACTGGATGTCGATGAGCCGCAAGAGCAGGTTGTCGCGGTCGATGACCTCGCCCTTCGGGACGTACACCATCATCCGCTTGTAGTCGGACGGCGAGCCGAGGCCGTAGATGCACGACACCGACGCCACGATGATGACGTCCTCGCGGCTCACGAGCGCCGACGTGGCGGCGAGCCGGAGCCGGTCGATGTTCTCGTTGACCGACGAGTCCTTCTCGATGTAGATGTCGCGCTGCGGGATGTACGCTTCGGGCTGGTAGTAGTCGTAGTAGCTGACGAAGTAGTGGACTGCGTTGTGGGGGAAGAACCCCTTGAACTCCTTGTAGAGCTGGGCCGCGAGCGTCTTGTTGTGGGCGAGCACGAGCGTCGGCTTGCCGAGGTTGGCGATCACGTTGCTCGCCGTGAACGTCTTTCCGGTGCCGGTCGCGCCGAGGAGCACCTGGAGCTTCTTCCCGCCGACGAACCCGGCCGTGAGCGCCTCGATGGCCTTGGGCTGGTCGCCGGCCGGGGTGTACTCCGTCGAGATCTGGAACTTGGCGGCCATCGCGAACTCCGGGAGCGGCGTACTCTCGCAACCCGATTATTGTACGCGCGGCCACCAGATCCGCGAGGTCGGTGGTCGCGTTGGGGTTGTGCGGTTCGCCGGGTCGGCGCATCATTCCGCGGTTTGTCCCGTCTCCACGGAAAGGAGTCCGTGCATGTCCCGTCGGACGGTCACCCGCTTCGCCCTCCCCGGCCTGCTCGCCGCGACCCTTGCGGCCCCGAGCCAGGCAACTGACGTCGCCCCGATGCCGCGAGCGGCCGCGAAGACCTTCAAGATCGAGTTCGAGTTCCGCTGGTCGAGCGAAGAGGAAGCCGTCCCGGCGGCCCCGATGCCGCGGACCGTACGCCCCGTGTCGGTGCGGCCCCCGTGCTGCGCGTTCGACTGCTGCCAGGAACTCGCCGCCGCCCCGATGCCGCGAGAAGCGCGCCACAACATCCCGACTCTTGGGCCTCTCGTGCTCGCAATTGATCTGGATGTTCCGCTGAACAAGTCCCCGCACGATCACAGACAGATCGTGAACATCGCCGTGGGCGTGTTCGGCGACACGGCTACGGTGCCGGTCGCGCCGATGCCGCGGGAAGCAAGCAGACGCTGCTGCGAGACTGAGAACCACACCCAACTTCTGAAGCTCTCCGCCGAGGTGTTCGCCACCGAGGACAGCGGGAACGCTCGACGGGTGGTGCTGGCCCCAATCGCTCCACCCCTGCCCTCGCGCTGCGTGCCGGCGAAGCCTGCGAACGTGCCGCCGGAGGCGTTCGACACGCTGTCGCAGACGTTCGGCGAGATGCTCAACCCGCCGCTCGGTCCGGCCGCGTGCCCGACGCTGGCCCCCTGCCCCGTGCGGCCGGCCGCGATGTCGGTGCCGGCTCAACCGACGGTCGCGCCGTGCCCGCTGCCCGCGGCGTGCGCCAAGACGTGCGTGACCGGAACGTGGGTCCGCGAACTCGCCGGGATGGTGTACGTCGTGAAGGTCGCTCCGGACCACGTTACGATCACCGCGTCGTCGAGCGTGGAGCTGCCCGACGGGACGACGCACACCGAGGGGGTGGTCGTCACGGCCGACTACCACCTGACCCGCGACGGCACCACGGTCGTCGGCCTCATCACGAGCGTCGACGCGCTGATCGAGGGCTCGGCCCCGTTCGACCCCGAGATGCCCCCGGGCGACGACCTGGCGCTGCTCCAGAAGTCCCTCGTGGACAAGCCGCTCGCGTTCACCGTGCGGCAGTACGGCGACGTGCTGGCGATCGGCAACGTGCGGCTCCCCGCCGTGGAGGGTGCCCGCGGCGTGGCGTACGCGCTCTCGGTCGTCGGCGGACGGTACACGAGCAACGGCGACAAGCCGGTGCCGAAGCCGCGGGCCGCGAAGCCGCCGGTGCTGCGCGACATCCTGCCGGTGCCGCTGACCGCGAACCCGCCCTCTGCGTACATCCCGCCGCAAACGGGAATCGTGCAGGCGTCGGGCACGTCGCTGCCGCTGCCGCCACTGCCCCGCGACGTGTCGGACCGACTCCCGGGCGTCCCGCCGTCGGGGGTCACGATTCCGCCGGCCCCGCCGCTCATGCCGGCGAACCTGAGTTCGACGCCGCTCGCTCCGGCCGCGGCACCGGCAAAGCCCGAGACGGCACCGATGCCGCGGACGGCCCAGAAGCCCGGCAAGAAGGGAAAGAAGAAGGTCGCAGAAACTCTCTCGCGATAAACGATGAAGAGTGGTTCGGGCTGACAGTACCAACAGTTCAACGAGCCCGCTCGAAGTGCTGAGCAGCGGGCTGAGATGGTTCGGCACTCAGTGACGGAACCAACCACCCGGCGAGCCGGGAGCGTCAGCGACCGGAGTAACCTTCTCCGGTCGCTGACGCTCCCGGCTCGCCGAGATCACATCACAGCCCTTTTGCCTTGCGGAAGCGGCGGATCAGCGCGTTGGTCGAGCTGTCGTGCCCGAGCTTCGGCTCGGTCTTGTCGGACAGTTCCGGCATGATCCGCTGCGCCAGCACCTTCCCGAGTTCGACGCCCCACTGGTCGAACGAGCCGATGTTCCACACCGCGCCCTGCGTGAAGACGCTGTGCTCGTAGAGCGCCACAAGGCGGCCGAGCACCTCGGGCGTGAGCCGGTCGGCGACGATCGTGTTCGACGGCCGGTTCCCCGCGAACACGCGGTGCGGGACGAGCCAGTCGGCGGTGCCCTCGGCCTTCACCTGCTCGGGCGTCTTGCCGAACGCGAGCGCCTCGCTCTGGGCGAACACGTTCGCCATCAGGATGTCGTGGTGCGCGCCGAGCGGGTTCAGCGAGTGCGTGAACGCGATGAAGTCGCACGGGATGAGCCGCGTGCCCTGGTGGATGAGCTGGTAGAACGAGTGCTGGCCGTTGGTGCCCGGCTCGCCCCAGTAGATGGGTCCGGTGTCGTAGTCCACCGCGGCCCCGTCGAGCGTCACCGACTTCCCGTTGCTCTCCATCGTGAGCTGCTGGAGGTACGCCGGGAACCGCTTGAGGTACTGGTCGTAGGGCAGCACCGCGACCGTCTGCGCCCCGAAGAAGTCGTTGTACCACACCGCGAGCAGGCCCAGAATCACCGGCAGGTTCTTCTCGAACGGCGTGGTGCGGAAGTGCTCGTCCATCTCGTGGAAGCCGGCGAGCATCTTGCGGAAGTTGTCCGGCCCGACGGCGAGCATCGTCGAGAGGCCGATGGCCGAGTCCATCGAGTACCGGCCGCCGACCCAGTCCCAGAACCCGAACATGTTCGCGGTGTCGATGCCGAACTCGGACACCTTCGCCCCGTTCGTCGACACCGCCACGAAGTGCTTCGCGACCGCCTTCGCGTCGCCGCCGAGCCCCTTCAGCAGCCAGTCGCGGGCGCTGTGGGCGTTGGTCATCGTCTCCAGCGTCGTGAACGTCTTCGACGAGATGATGAACAGCGTCTCGCTCGGGTCGAGGTCGTGCGTCGCCTCGGCGAAGTCGGTGCCGTCGACGTTCGACACGAACCGGAACGCCATGTCGCGGGCGCTGTAGTGCCGCATCGCCTCGTACGCCATGACCGGCCCGAGGTCGGACCCGCCGATGCCGACGTTCACGACGGTCTTGATCCGCTTCCCGGTGTGCCCCTTCCACTCCCCGCTGCGGACGCGGTCGGCGAACGCGCTCATCTTGTCGAGGACCGCGTGGACCTCGGGGACGACGTTCGCGCCGTCCACGACGATGCTGCTCCCCTTCGGCGCACGCAGGGCGACGTGGAGCACCGCCCGGTTCTCGGTGATGTTGATCTTGTCGCCGCGGAACATCGCGTCGATCTTCGCCTTCAGCCCCGACTCCTCGGCGAGCTGAAAGAGGAGCTTGAGCGTCTCGGCGGTGACACGGTTCTTGGAGTAGTCGAGGTACAGGCCGAGCGCCTCGGCGGTGAGCGCCTCGCCGCGCTTCGGGTCGGCGTCGAACAGTTGCCGCAGGTGCGTGCCCTGGACCGTCTTGTAGTTCGCTTGCAGTGCCTTCCACGCGGGGCGCTGCGTCAACGGGGCGGTGCTCATGGTGCTGTCCCTTGGGGATTCAAGAAGAGAGTTATCCGCAGATTACGCAGATGGACGCAGATTTTCAGAGGACAGAGATCAGAAGTCAGAGATTCAGCGGAGACAACCAGGTCATCTGCCCTCGGTTGTCCACACTCCGTCTTCCGTCTTCAAATCTGTGTCCATCTGCGTAAATCTGCGGATCAAAATGTCTTTGACCCTAAACCGCGTGGCGCGTCTCGTTCCACAGGCGGACCACGGGCTTGGTCCAGTCGCGGTCGTACCCGAGTTCGCTCACGCTCGCGGTGCCCAGGATGATGTAGTGGCCGATGACGGCGGGGTCGGTCCCGAGCCAGCGTGCGGCGAACACGCGGAGGAAGTGCCCGCTCGAGAAGATCAGCACGTTCCCCTTCACCGCCCGGACCCTCGCGATCACCCGGTCGGCCCGAACGGAGACCTGCTCCAGCGTCTCGCCGCCGGGGCACCCGTCGTGGAACAGCTCCCAGCCCGGCCGCCCGACGCGGATCTCGGGGGTCGTCAGACCCTCGTACTTGCCGTAGTCCCACTCCACGAGGTCGCGGTCCACCTCGGCGGCGGCCCCGAACCCGGCGAGTTCGGCCGTCTTGTGGGCACGCTGGAGCGGGCTGGTGAACACCTTGGCGACGCTGATGCCGCGGAGCCGCTCGCCGAGCGCCCGCGCGTTGGCGACGCCGCGGTCCGTCAGCGGCAGGTCGGTGAGGCCGGTGTGCTGCCCCGAGAGGCTCCACGCGGTCTCGCCGTGTCGGGCCAGGGTAACGACGGGGAAGGCCTCGCTCATTCGGCGGCTCCGTGGGGCGTGCGTGGGAAGCGAATCATCTCAGCTTTCGGACCGAAATACGAACCAAAACTGTTCCCCACACGCTGAATCTTCACGGGTTGGCTCGGGCGAACCCTGAGCGCCAGCGAGGGGGTGTACCTTCACCCCCTCGCTGGCGCTCAGGGTTC
>NZ_JBHYGG010000264.1:0-45337 GCF_051859125.1 Gemmata sp. | reverse complement strand
AACAGCCGCGTAGGCCAGAAGAACTCGCACCCGCGGGACTATTTCGTGGGAGCAAAGTGACGTTCTTCGAGCCACGGGGTTCACCCCCGTGGTGCCTGGGGGTGCCGAAGACCACGGGGGTGAACCTCATGGCTCGAAAGGCCGGGTCACATCGAGGCGAAGTCGGTCCAGTTGTCGAGGTACTTCCGCAGCACCGGGAACTCGCCGGCCTTGGCGGTCAGGAACTCCTTCGCGTGCGCGACGAGGCGCGATTCCTGGTCGGGGTCGACCTCGCCCGTCAGGACGCGCGTCCGCAGGAACACGAAGTACGTGTCGAGCGTGTCGCACAGGCAGTAGTCGTTGATTTCCGAGAGCCGGCCCTCGCGGTACAGCTCGTACACCCGCTCGCCGGTCACGTCCATCTTCCCCGGCTTGCCGAGCAGCTTCGCGAGCAGGTTCAGCCCGCCGGTCATGCGGCTCGCGCCGAAGTTCGTCATCCAGTCGCACAGGTCGATCGGCCCGTTGAACCGGTTGCGGCTGTGCTGGTAGTAGTCGCGGGCGGTGAACCCGTACCGGAACGCGGCCAGCTCCATCAGCGGCATGTCGAACGCGCGGCCGTTGAACGTCACCAGCTTGGCCCTCTGGAGCGACACCGCGAGCCAGAACTTGTTGACGATCTCGCGGGGCCGGAACTGCGGGGCGTCGAGGCACGCGAGCGACTGGAGCGCGAAGTCGGCCCCGACCCGCAGCACGCACACGCCGACCGGCACCTGGAACGTGACCGGCAGGAAGTCGGACCCGGTGCCGCTGAGTTCGCGGGCCTCGGCGCGGGCGCGCTCGACCGCGGCCCCGGGGGTCAGGTTCTCGTTCGGGTACTTCACCGCGGCGAGCAGCGCGCCGTCGGGCACGCTCTCGGTGTCCACGATCAGGAACGCGGTCCGTGCCGCGGGGGCGTCCGGGGTCATCAGCTTGGCGAACGTGTCGGCGAGGGCCACGGTGCTTCTCCTGCGCGGCTCCGCTCGAAGCACGAAATCCGAAGTACGAAATTCGAACCAGTGCCGGTGGTCCGTCTGCTACTTTCGTGCTTCGAAGTTCGTGCTTCGAATTTCCGGGCGGAGCCCGGTGCGGCGGACTTCTCCAGGATGAACTGTTCCCGCGCCGGGCGCAAGAGGCAAACCGGGTAAGCCGGGGAAGGGCCGCGGCGCGCGGGGGTCGTCCGGACTGTGCGGGCGGCGCGGGCGGCCGTATCCTCTCCGCTATGAATCCCACCGACCCCCCCGCCGCGCCGACCGACCCGACCGCACCCGCCCGGAACCCGAACCAGGCCGCGATGCTCATCGTGTTCCTGGTCGTGTTCATCGACCTCCTCGGGTTCGGCATCGTGCTCCCGCTGCTCCCGCGGTACGCCAAGCTGTACCTGGGCGAGTTCCCCGAGTGGGCGCGGGGGGTCGCGATCGGCGTGCTGTTCAGCGTGTTCTCGCTGATGCAGTTCGTGTTCAGCCCAATGTGGGGCCGGGTGTCGGACCGGATCGGCCGCCGGCCGGTGCTGCTCATCAGCCTCGCCGGGTCGGTCGCGTTCTACGCGCTGTTCGGGCTCGCCTCGACGCTGCCCGGCGAGCAGGCCGCGCTGGCGCTCGCGCTGCTGTTCGTGTCGCGGGTCGGGGCCGGGATCGCCGGGGCGAGCGTGAGCACCGCCGCCGCCGTGATCGCCGACTGCACCACCCCCGAGAAGCGGTCGCACGGGATGGCGCTGATCGGCGTCGCGTTCGGCATCGGGTTCACGTTCGGCCCCCTCATCGGCTACCTCGGGTTCTTCCTGTTCGACGACGCCCGCTGGGCGCCCGGGGCCACCGCCGCGGCCCTGTCCCTCGTGGCGCTGCTGCTCGCGGTCCGGGTGTTTCCCGAGACGTACCGCGGCGACCCGACGGCCGCCCGCAAGGAGTGGCTGAGCGTCGAGCGGACCCGCGAGGTGCTGCGGATGCCGCTGGTCGGCACGCTGGTGCTGATCTACTTCCTGGTGATCTTCGCGTTCGCGAACTTCGAGGGCACGCTCGCGGTGCTGACGGAGTCCGCGTTCGGCATGGGCGAGCGGGACAACTTCCTGGTGTTCGCCTACGTCGGGTTCGTGCTCATGGTCGCGCAGGGCGGGTTCTACCGGCGGATGGTGAAGACGATGAGCGAGGAGCGGCTCATCAACTACGGCGTGAGCCTGATGTTCCTCGGGCTCGGCGGGCTGGCCGCGGTCGCGTGGTTCTCGGGCCGCGAGGCCCCCGCCGATCCCAGCGGGCTGAAGGCCGGGTTCTACCTCGCGCTGGCCGTGGCGGTGTTCGGGTTCGCGTTCGTGAACCCGTCGGTGACGGCGCTCGTGTCGAAGCGGGCCGACCCGAAGCGCCAAGGCGAGACCCAGGGGGTGAACCAGTCGTTCGCGTCGCTCGGCCGCATCCTCGGCCCGCTCCTCGGGTTGACCTTGTTCTATCTGGAGCCGTCGCGCACACTGCCGTACCTTGCCGGCGTGGCCACGCTCGTGCTGGTCGTCGCGCTGCTGCCCAGGATTCGAAACAAGAGTTAACCACGGGGGCACAGAGACACGGAGAAGACGAGCAGAGAGCGGCCGCCCGCGATCGTTCCTCCTGCCTTCTCCGCGTCTCTGTGCCCCCGTGGTTAGCTGCCCGGAACCTTCCTGATGGACGCGCGACGGATCGCCCTCATCAAGCCCAGCGCCCTGGGCGACGTCGCGCACTCGCTGCCGGTGCTCACGGCGCTGCGGGTGCGGTTCCCCGCGGCCGGCATCACCTGGGTCATCAACTCCGCCTACGAGCCGCTCGTCCGCAACCACCCGGACCTGACGGATACACTCGCGTTCGACCGCGGTGCGTTCCGCCGCGGGCTCTGGAAGTCGGCCGCCTACGCCGCCCGCTTCGCCGCCGAACTGCGCCGCCGGCAGTTCGACCTGGTGATCGATCTGCAAGGACTCGCCCGCACGGGGCTGATGTGCCTCGCGACCGGCGCGAAGCGGCGCATCGGCTTCGCCAACGCCCGCGAGGGCGCACGGCACACGTACACGCACAAGGTTCGGGTGCGCGACGCGGACCGCATCCACGCGGTCGATCGGTACTGGCGGGTCGTCGAGGCGCTCGGGGCCGGCGACGTGCCCAAGCGGTTCCACGTCCCGCTCGACCCCGCAGAGGTGGCCGCGGTGCGGGCCGAACTCGCCGACCTCCCGCGGCCGCTGATCGCCGTCGCGGTCGGGGCCAAGTGGCTCACGAAGCGCTGGCCGCCGGCGCACTTCGCTTCGCTGCTGAACCGCACTCAGCTCGCGTTCGGCGGCACCGCGGTGTTCGTCGGCGCGTCCGATGACACTGCGATGTCACAGCAAGTGACCGCGAACCTCTCCGGCGCGGCGCGTGACGTCACCGGCCGCACGTCGCTCCCGCGGCTGGCGGCGCTCCTGGGCGCGTGCGACGTGATGCTCGGCAACGACACCGGCCCGCTGCACCTCGCGGCGGCGCTGGGGGTGCCGTGCGTCGCACCATACACCTGCACGAAGGTCGCGCTGCACGGGCCGTACACCTCGATGGCCGGCGGCGTGGAGACGACCGTGCCGTGCGGCGGGAGCTACGTCAAGTCGTGCGATAAGATGGTGTGCATGCCGGAGCTGACTCCCGACCGGCTCTGGCCCACGCTCACCGAGGCTCTCGAGACATGGTACCGAACCCGTCGCCTTTCCCCGGCCGGCTGATCCTCGCGAGCGGCTCCCGCGGCCGCCGCTGGCTCATGGAACAGGCCGGCTACCCATTCGAAGTGAAGCCCTCCAACATCGACGAGCCGACCGAGGCCCGCCTCGGGAGCTGCCGGCACTACGTCGGCGAACTCGCGTGGCTCAAGGCCGCCGCGGTCGCCCCGACGGTGGACGACGGCCTCGTCATCGCCGCCGACACCGTGG
Organism: Gemmata sp.; assembly: GCF_051859125.1. Classification (NCBI taxonomy): domain Bacteria; kingdom Pseudomonadati; phylum Planctomycetota; class Planctomycetia; order Gemmatales; family Gemmataceae; genus Gemmata; species Gemmata sp. Next base: position 41,415 of record NZ_JBHYGG010000264.1, on the reverse strand, counting down.
GCTGGCACAACGGCAAGGTGATCGGCAAGCCCGAGGACGCGGCCGACGCGCGGCGGATCATCACGGCGCTCGGCGGCACGGTCCACGAACTCTGGACCGGTGTGTGCCTGTGGCTCCGGCCCGGCGACTGGCAACTGTGCTGGCAGGAGCGGAGCCTCGTCCGCATGACGGCGCTCTCCGACGCCGAACTCGACGCGTACCTGAAGACCGACAAGTGGGTCGGGAACTCCGGCGCGTACGCGATCGAGCTGCCGACCGACCCGTTCCTGACGGTCGAGGAGGGGACCGTGAGCAACGTCATCGGCCTGCCGATGGAGTCGCTCGCGAAGGGCCTGGCGTGGGCCGCCACCGTGAGGGGCTGGTTGCCGTTGAGTGAATGATTCGTGTGCGTTCGATGAAGTTGACCCGGTTTCGATGTAGGAACGATGAGTGTTCGGTAAAGAGCGGCCCGGCCCCCTCGTGCCCCAGCGGATTCCACCTATTGCTCCTCACACAGGCCCGCGAAACGTCGCCCGTTGCTGCGTCGCGGTGGTCCGAGTTGTGGGGAGTGCGCATGGTCCGCCGTCGTTCGGGGTTCACGCTCATCGAGCTGCTCGTCGTCATCGCCATCATCGCTGTTCTCATCGGGCTCCTGCTGCCGGCCGTTCAAAAAGTGCGCGAGGCCGCCGCACGCATGAGCTGCCAGAACAACCTCAAGCAGATCGGCCTCGCCTGCCACAACTACGAGTCGTCCAACGGCGGGCTGCCGCCGTCGCGCCTCACAAAGAACAACCAGAACCCCCCGTTCATCCCGCCGGGCATGGGCCGGGCGAACGTGCTGTTCTTCCTGCTCCCGTACCTGGAGCAGGAGAACCTGAAGAACCGGTTCACGTCGAGTCGCGACTGGTCGGACCCGGTAAACACCGGCACCGGGATGCTCGAGGTTCCGATCAAGTCGTACGTGTGCCCGTCGGCCCCCGGCGGCTCCCGCACCGCCACGGTGGCGAACCCGAAGTACTTGACGGGCTTCGCCCCGCCGTACCCGGACGCGACGAACACCGGTACGTTCACCGGATTCGTCTCGGACTACACGGTGCTGGTGCAGGTCAAGAGCAGCGCGACGAGCGTGATCGGCCAGGGCCTGGTGCCGCCGTACACGACCGCGAGCCCGCCCGGCTTCGGGGCGATGCGGCAGAACACGAACACGCCGATCAACACGATCACCGACGGCACGAGCAACACCGTGATCTTCGGCGAACTGGCCGGCCGCCCGCAGCGGTACCTGACGGGCAAAGTCCCCGACGGGTCGGCCACGGTGGCCGACTCGATCTGGTGCAGCGCGGACCAACCGGCCAACATCACCGGGTCGGGCACCAACGGGACGGGGAACGGGCCGTGCGTCATTAACTGCCGCAACGAGACCGACGTGTACTCGTTCCACACGGGCGGGGCGAGCGTCGCGTTCGCCGACGGCTCGGTCCGGTTCATGAAGGACAGCACGACACCGGCGATCCTGGTCCCGCTCGTCACCATGACCGGCGGCGAGGTCGCCGACCTGAACTGACCGCGGCACACCACACGTGCTGCGAGCGGCCCGGGGCGATCCCGGGCCGCGTCATTTCGCGGTGCGGCCCCGCGGGGTACAATCGCGGCTCCCCGCACGCACCCAGGAGCCCGCCCGATGCCCGCGTCCGACGTCTCACGCCGCGAGCTGTTCGCCGCGGCCGCCGCACTCGGTGTCGGTGATGTCACCTTTCAGCGGGCCGTCGCCGCGAGCGCCGCGGGGCAGCTCGAGAGCGAGACGATTACCGCCGAGATGGTGAAGAACGCGGCGTGGGTCGCCGGCATCACGCTCACCGACAACGAATGTACCGCCGTCGCCGCCCGGCTCACGATCGTTCACATGCAACTCGCCGCGGTGCGCAAGGCGCCCGTCGGGTACGACGCCGCGCCGCCGCTGCACTTCAACCCGACGCCCGATCAGCCCGTCACGAAGGCCGACCGCGGAACGGTCGCGCCCACGCCGCTCAAAGGTGAAGTGGCGAGGCCGGAGCCCGATGACCTCGCGTTCGCCCCGCTGCACGTCCTCGCCGAGTTGCTCCGCACGAAGAAGGTGTCGGCGGTCGAACTCGCGAAGCTCTCGCTCGGGCGGCTCAAGAAGTACAACCCGGCGCTGCTGTGCGCCGTCACGATCACCGAGGAACTCGCACTCAAGCAGGCGGCCGAGGCCGACACGGAGATCGCCGCCGGGAAGTACCGCGGGCCGCTGCACGGCGTGCCGTGGGTGGCGAAGGATCTGATCGCGTACCCCGGGTACAAGACGACGTGGGGGGCCGGGCACTTTAAGGACCAGGAGTTCCCGACGCGGGCGACCGTGGCCGAGCGGCTCGACGCGGCCGGGGCCGTGCTGGTCGCGAAGTCGACGCTCGGCGCGCTCGCGTGGGGCGACCAGTGGTTCGGCGGCACCACGCGGAACCCGTGGAACGTGAAGAGCGGCAGCAGCGGGTCGTCGGCCGGCACCGCGTCGGCGGTCGCGGCGGGGCTCGTCAGCTTCGGCCTCGGCAGCGAGACGCTGGGCAGCATCGTCTCGCCGAGCCACACGTGCGGGGTGACCGGGCTTCGGCCGACGTTCGGGCGCGTGAGCCGGCACGGGTGCATGGCGCTGTGCTGGTCGCTCGACAAGATCGGCCCGATGGCCCGCAGCGCCGAGGACTGCGCGCTCGTGCTCGGCGCGATCCACGGCACCGACGGCAGGGACGCGAGTGTGCAAGACCGGCCGTTCCACTGGCCCGCGACGCGGCCGCTGAAGGACCTCCTCGTCGGCTACCAGGAGCAGAAGGACCGCGCGCCCGTTGCCGACGTGAAGGCACTCGAAGGGCTCGGCGTGAAGCTCGTGCCGGTCACGCTCCCGCACGCCGAGGCGCAGGCGCTCATCACCATCATCCTCGAAGTGGAGGCGGCCGCCGCGTTCGACGACCTGACCCGCGAGGGGGTGCGGGCCGACATCGGGCTGTGGCCGAACACGTTCCGCCGGGCGCGATTCGTCTCGGCCGTCGACTACTTGCGGGCGCAGCGGGCGAGAACACTGGTGATGCGGCAGATGGCGAAGGCGACGGCCGACATCGACGTGTACGTCGGCCCGGCCGGGTTCGACCTCGCGCTGACGAACGCGACCGGGCACCCGACCGTGTGCGTGCCGAACGGGTTCCGCAAGGACGGCACGCCGACCGGCCTGACGTTCACCGGGCGGCTGTTCGGCGAGACCGACCTGCTCGCGCTGGCGTCGGCCTACCAGGCCGCCACCGGCCACCACCTCCGCCGCCCGCCCGAAGACACGTGGGTGCCCATCGAGAAGAAGTGATACCAGGCCCGGTTGCTGGCTTTCTGTAGCCGGCCTCTGTGAGGCCGGTGCTTGGGGGACTCTCCGAGGCCCGGCCTCACAGAGGCCGGCTACAGAACACCCACGAGACACTCGAACTTGGTGTGACGCGATCCGAACCACCCGCTCCCGAGGACCGCACATGACCCGCCGCGACGCACTCCGCCTCTCGCTCGCCGCCTCGTTGCCGGCGAGTTCGGCCCGGCTCGCTTTTGCCGAGGAGCCCGCCAAGCGCAAGACCCCCGACGAGATGATCGACGCCTACCTCGCCGCCGAGGTGAAGCGGATCAGCGCGAAGTTCATGGACGGGGTCAAAACCAAGGACGAGTGGGCCGCGGCCCGCCCGCGGCTCAAGCGCGAGTTCCTCGACATGCTCGGGCTCGACCCGCTGCCCGAGCGCACGCCGCTGACGGCGGGTGTCACCGGCACGCTCGAACGCAGCGGCGTCACCATCCAGAACATCCACTTCCAGAGCCGCCCCGGGCTGTACGTCACCGGGAACCTGTACCTGCCGCTGCGGAAGCCCGGCCGCAAGGAAGAGAAGCACCCCGCTGTGCTGTACGTGTGCGGGCACTCGGGCCGCGGCCGCGACGGGAACAAGACCGCGTTCCAGGACCACGGGCTGTGGTTCGCGGCGAACGGGTACGTGTGCCTGGTCGTCGACACGCTGCAACTCGGCGAGGTCGCGGGGAAGCACCACGGCACCTACAACCTCGGCCGCTGGTGGTGGCACGACCGCGGGTACACCCCGGCCGGCGTCGAGTGCTGGAGCGGAATCCGCGCCATCGACTACCTCGTGTCGCGGCCCGAGGTCGACGCCGAGAGGATCGGCGTGACGGGAATCAGCGGGGGCGGGGCGACGACGTGCTGGGTCGCGGCCGCCGACGACCGGGTGAAGGTCGCCGTGCCGGTCAGCGGGATGAGCGACCTGGAGTGCTATGTCACCGACAAGGTCATCAACGGCCACTGCGACTGCATGTTCCCGGTGAACACGTACCAGTGGAACCTCCAGACGGTGCTGGCGCTGTTCGCCCCGAAGCCGCTGCTGTTCGCCAACAGCGACGCCGACCCGATTTTCCCGATGGCCGGCAACCGCCGGATCGCGGAACGCATGCGGGCGTGCTACGAAATGCTCGGCGCGAAGGACCACTTCGACGACTACGTCTCGAAGGGCGGGCACGACTACCGGCCGGACCTGCGGGTCGCGGTGTTCGGTTTCTTCCACAAGCACCTCCTCGGCTCCGACGCTGCGGTGAAGGACGCCGACTTCCCGAAGATCGACGGCAAAGACCTGCGCGTCTTCCCGGCCGACGCCGACCTGCCGAAGGACGCGATCAACGCGACCGCCGACGAGTCGTTCGTGCCGGTCGCAACGGTGAAGCTCCCCGCGACCGCCAAGGACTTCGCAACGTGGAAGGCCGACACGCTGAAGCAACTCCGCGAGAGGTGCTTCCGGGCGCTGCCGGAGAAGATTCCGGCGGCAATTGAGGGCAAGGGCGGCGATGGGGGGTACATACCTCTCCGGACGGAAACAGGTATCGATGTGGATCACCTTGTTGTGATCCGACGCCTGAAAGACAACCTCAACGGCCCCGGATTACCGCCCGGCCGGGTCGCGATCTTCGTTCACAACACGAATGAAACACGCGAAACGTTCCCGCCGACGCTTCCGGACAAGTACGCCAATGGCGGAAACGCGATGTACCTGGAGGTGCGAGGCGGCAGCGAGCGCCAGTGGACCCGCAAGAACCCTCCAAACACGGTCGACCGCTCGCTCGCGTTGCTGGGGCAGACTGCCGACTCGGGCCGGGTCCGCGACGTGGCGTCGGTACTCAGCATGTGGATCGAGCAAGAGCTTCCTGGGGTTCGCCTCGTTGCGAGTGGGCAAGCCGCCATCATCGCCGCATACGCTGCGCTGTTCGTACCGGACGCGGTCGCTGATATGTTCCTCCTCGACCCGCCGGTGTCGCACCGCGACGGGCCGCACTTCCTAAACGTGCTGCGGGTGCTCGACGTCCCCGAGGCGCTCGGGCTGCTCGCGCCGAAGGTGAAGCTCACGCTCGTAGGCAAGACCGCGAAGGACAAGGCGTTCGACCGCACCGCCGCGCTCTACGCCGCCGCCGGCGCGGCCGACAAGTTCGTGCGGGAGTGACGTGGCTTGGCGAGCCGTGTGTGTCAACACACGGGTTGAGCGCCCGCACCCGTGTGTTGACGCACACGGCTCGCCACAAACCGCCGATTTTCGCTCAAGTTCCCTTGCAGAGAATCCGGGGGCCGATATAAGCCCCCCATTCTCGCAGGAGGGAACCAGACATGGCGGTCCACGGATTCTTCGGTCGGCGGTGGGTGCGGGCGCTCGGGTTGGCCGGGGTCGCGGCCGCCGGGTACGCGTTCGGGGTCGCGTCGGACCGGCTCGCCGCACAGCCGCCCGGTCAGCCGGGCCAACTGCCGGCGCAGGTCGGGTCCGAGAAGCGCGTCGTCGCGTACATCTACGGCAACGTCCCGGTCACCCGCGAGGACCTGGGCGAGTTCCTCATCGCCCGCGGCGGGCACGAGAAGCTCGAGTTGCTCGTGAACAAGAAGATCATCGAGGTCGAGGCCGCCAAGCGCGGCGTCACCGTCACCTGGAACGAGGTCGAGTCGGGCCTGAACGAGGACCTCCGGGGCATGGGCATCACCCTCGACGACTTCAAGAAGCACGTCCTCCCGCGGTACAACAAGTCGCTGTACGAGTGGACCGAGGACGTCATCAAGCCGCGGATCGTGCTCGGCAAGATGTGCCGGGACCGCGTGAAGGTGACCGAGGAGGACCTCCAGAAGGCGTTCGAGAACAAGCACGGCGAGCGGCGGCAGGCGAAGGTCATCTGCTGGAACAAGGACGACCTGAAGATCGCGCAGAAGCAGTGGGAGGAGGCCCGCCAGGGCGAGGTCGAGTTCGACCGCGTGGCCCGCACCCAGGCCGACCCGAACCTCGCCTCGGCCGCCGGGCTCATCGCCCCGATCGGCAAGTTCCCGGACGTCGAGAACGACGTCGCCACCAAGACGCTGTTCAGCCTGAAGCAAGGCGAGATGAGCCAGCTCCTACAGACCCCCGCCGGCATCATGTGCGTCAAGTGCGTCGCCATCGTCCCGCCGGACATCTCGGTGAAGCTCGAAGGGAAGGTCCGCGAGGCGTTCGAGAAGGAGATGTACGACAAGAAGCTGACGGCCGAAGTGCCGAAGTTCTTCAACGAGTGCAAGGCGCTCGCTAAGCCCGACATGCTCCTGAAGGGGCCGCCGAACCCGATGCAGATTCGGGACCGGGTGAACGAACTCGTTCAGCCGACCGGCGGGATCGCGCCGCCGGCTGCGACCCCGATGCCGCCGCCGGTGAACCCGGCCGTTCCGACGATGCCGCCGCCGATGGCCCCGCCCGCGGCCCCGAAGTAGTGCTCGTCTGAGGCGAGCGGGGGGCGTGAGCCCCCCGAGTTCTTCTGCGAGGGATTTACTCGGGGGGCTCACGCCCCCCGCTCGCCATCCATCACCCCGCGTGATACCATCAGGCTCCGACCCACGGAGCCTCTTCTATGCGCACCCGCCTGCTTCTCGCGGTCACGTTCGTGGCCGCGTTCCTCCCGCTCGCCAGTGCCGCCGAGCCGCTGCCGCCCGAGAAGGCGAAGGCCGCCCTCCTCAAGTTGCTCGACCGCCCGAAGGTTCCGGCCGACGTCCGCGAGGACGCGAAGCCCGCCGAGAAGGGCGGCCTCACCTACTCGCGGTGGTCGTTCGCGAGCGAGAAGAAGGCCGACGGCACCGTCGAGCGCGTGCCCGTTCTGATGGTCGCGCCGACCGACCGCAAGGGGAAGCTCCCGGCGGTGATCGCGCTGCACGGCACCGGCGGGAACAAGGACGGGCTCGTCTCGTGGCTCGAAGACTTCGCGAAGCAAGGCGTCGTGGGCATCGCGATCGACGCCCGCTACCACGGCGGCCGCAGCGGCGGCGCGAAGGGAGCGACGGCTTACGTCGATGCGATCACGAAGGCGTGGAAGGCCCCGACCGGCCAGCCGCACGAGCACCCGTTCTACTACGACACGGTCTGGGACCTGTGGCGGCTCGTGGACGTGCTCGAAGCGCACGACGCCATCGACGGCAAGAAGATCGGCATGCTCGGCATCAGCATGGGCGGCATCCAGACGTGGCTCGCGGCGTCCGCCGACGACCGCGTGGCCGTGGCGGCCCCGCTCATCGCCGTGCAGTCCTTCAAGTGGAGCCTCGACAACGACAAGTGGCAGGGCCGTGCGAACACGATCAAGGCGTCGCACGAGGCGGCCGCAAAAGACCTCGGCGAGGCGGCGGTGAACCAGCGGGTGTGCCGCGAGCTGTGGGGCAAGGTGATCCCGGGCATCCTCGACGACCACGACTGCCCGAACCTGATCCGGCTGTTCGCGGGCCGCGCGCTGTTCATCGCCAACGGCGACAAGGACGCGAACTGCCCCATCGAGGGCGCGAAGATCGCGATCGCCGCCGCCGAGGAAGCGTTCGCGAAAGCCGGCTCAAAGGACAAGCTCGTGGTGCGCGTGAACGCGGGCGTGGGGCACAGCGTAACGCCCGACGACCGCAAGGAAGCGATCGCGTTCTGCGTGAAGTGGCTGAAGTGAGCGCACCATGACCGAAGCCGAGTGGCTGGCGTCCAACGACCCGACGTGGATGCTCGCGTTCCTCCAAGGCAAGGCGAGTGATCGGAAACTGCGGTTGTTCGCTGTGGCGAGTGGGAGGCTTCTCGCCCACGGTACGACCTACGAGCAAGCGGATGCCGCATTTCGTCTTAGTGAGGGGTATGCGGACAACCTGATCGACCCGGGTGCTTTGCGGGCAGGGAGGGAGCAGGCGATTGCGGACGCAAGACAGGTGGTGGCAGTCCTTCAGGGAGCAAAACGGGACACGATCTGGGCAGCGGCTTACTCGTCCGAGGACGCCGCGGAGGTTGCGGTCAATTGCACGTTAGGTTTGGTGAGAGTGGTACTCGGCCCCATCCCCGACTGGACGCTCTGCCGCTTTGTGGGTGATATCTTCGGCAACCCGTTCCGGCCCGTCGCGATTGACCCGCAGTGGCTCACGTCGGACGTCTTGGCCCTGGCACGCGGCATCTACGAGGAACGCGAGTTCGATCGCATGCCGATCCTCGCCGACGCGCTTCAGGACGCGGGGTGTGATAGCGCCGCGGTGCTCGACCACTGCCGCGACCCGAACGGCACTCACGTCCGCGGGTGCTGGGTCGTAGACTTGCTCCTGGGCAAGTCGTGATCCGCTTCGCGCCGGGGACCAGGGGTTGCGCTCGCAGACTCGCTCCACCCCTGGCTACCATCCGCCGCCCCTCCGGGGCTACAACACCCGGCTCACTGCGCGTGGTGCGAACCCCGCGAATTCCCGCCGCCCGGACCAACACATGACACGCACCCTCGCCGCGTTCTTCACGCTCGCTCTCGCCCTCACGGTGCCGGCGGCCGACTGGCCGCAGTTCCTCGGGCCGACGCGCGACGGGCAGTCGCCCGAGACCAAGCTCAACTGGGAGTGGCCCAAGGACGGGCCGCCGGTCGCGTGGAAGCTCGACGTCGGCAGCGGGTGGGCGTCGCCCGTGGTCGCCGGCGGGAAGGTGCTGCTGTTCCACCGCGTGCAGGACGACGAGGTGCTGGTCGCGCTCGACCCCGCCACCGGCAAGGAGAAGTGGATCGCGAAGTACGCCACGAAGTACCGCGACGACTTCGGGTTCGACAACGGCCCGCGGTCGACGCCGTGCGTTCACGACGGCAAGGTCTTCACCCTCGGGGCCAACGGCAACCTGCACGCCTTTGACCTCGCCACAGGGAAGGTGCTGTGGGCGCGGGACGTCCGCGAGGAATACAAGGCGGTGAAGGGGTTCTTCGGCATCGCGTGCTCGCCGCTCGTGGTCGGCGGGAACCTCGTGCTCAACGTCGGCGGGAAGGGGGCGGGCGTCGTGGCGCTCGACCCCGCGACCGGCAAGGAGAAGTGGAAGGCGACCGACGACGCGGCGAGTTACTCGTCGCCGACCGCCGCCGAGATCGACGGCACGGCGGCCGCGGTGTTCGTCACGCGGTTCGGGCTGCGGGTGTTCGACGCCGCGACCGGGAAGGTGATGTACGAGTTCGCGTTCCGCCCGCGGGTGAACGAGAGCGTGCAGGCCGCCACGCCGCTCGTCTGGAAGGACGAGATCTTCCTCACCGCGTCCTACGCGACCGGCGCGGCGCTCGTGCGGGTGAAGGGCGGCGAACTCGCGGAGGTGTGGGCCAACGACAAGTCGCTTTCGAGCCAGTACAACACGCCCGTGCGGGCCGGCGACTACCTCTACGGCGTCCACGGCCGCGCCGATATCGGCACGGCCGCGCTGCGGTGCGTCGAGTGGAAGACCGGGGCGGAGAAGTGGAGCGCGGCGAACTTCGGCGTGGCGTCGCTGGTCGCGGCGGACGGCGGAATCGTGGCGCTCACCGAGGCCGGCGACCTCGTGCGGTTCGACGCGACGCCCGACGGGTACAAGGAGCGGGGCCGCGCGAGGCTGCTCGACAAGCCGACGCGCGCCGCCGCGGCGCTGGCCGACGGCCGGCTGTTCGCCCGCGACGGCGGCAAGCTCGTGTGCGTGAAACTCAGCAGATAGCCCCCGGCTCGCCGGGGTTGGGTTTGGTGGGGCGGGCATTCTTGCCTGCCCCGTGCTGTACAGGAGGGCAGACAAGAATGTCTGCCCCACCGGGACTCTGAGGGGCGAATCGTGAAGCACCTGCTCGGGCTGGAAGGGCTTTCGGCGGCACAACTGACGCGGCTGCTCGACGCGGCCGAAGGGTTCCGCGGGGTCGGCGTCGGGGACGTGCCGAAGCGCGACGACCTCAAGGGGAAGGTGGTCGTCAACCTGTTCTACGAGGCGTCCACCCGCACCCGCGTGAGCTTCGGCCTCGCGGCCCGGCGGCTCGGGGCCGACGTGCTCGACTTCTCCCCCGGCGGGTCGAGCACCAGCAAGGGCGAGACGTTCATCGACACCGCCAAGAACATCGAGGCGATGGGCGTGGACATGGTCGTGGTGCGGCACTCGTCGCCCGGCGCGCCGCACGTCCTCGCCAAGCACCTGCTCCCGCACATCCGCGTCGTGAACGCCGGCGACGGCGCGCACGAGCACCCGACCCAGGCGCTGCTCGACATCCTCACGATCCGCAAGCGGCTCGGCCGCGTCGCCGGGCTCACGGTCGGGCTCGTCGGCGACATCGCCCACAGCCGCGTCGCCCGCAGCAACATCCTCGGCCTGAAGGCGCTCGGGGCGCACGTCATCGTGTGCGGGCCGACGACGCTCGTGCCGCAGGAGGTGAAGTCACTCGGCGTCGAGATCGCCAACAGCCTCGACGCGATCCTGCCGCGGTGCGACGTGCTGAACCTGCTCCGCATCCAGTTCGAGCGGCAGCGGAGCGGGCTGTTCCCGTCGATCCGCGAGTACCGCCTGCTGTTCGGGATGGACGGGGACCGCATGACGCGCGCGAAGGAGGGGGTGCTGCTGCTCGCACCGGGGCCGATCAACCGCGGTGTGGAGATCACCCCCGACGTGGCCGACGGCCCGAGTTCGGCGATCCTCGATCAGGTGACGAACGGCCTCGCCGTGCGAATGGCCGTGCTGAGCGAACTGGCGAAGGCGGCGTAGCGAGCTTCGCTGAAAATTCGAAGCACGAAGCACGAAATCCGAAAGTCGGACCCGGCCGCTGGCCTCTGGTTCGACGTTCGGATTTCGTGCTTCGAATTTATTCGCCCTCGGTCACGCGGTCACCACCTCGTGGGTCACTTCCTTCTCGCGGAGCATTTCCTGGATGCGGGCCAGCTTGGTCCCGATCAGCAGGACGTTGTTCAGCTCGAAGTCCATGTTCGCCGGGCCGCCGGTCTTCACGTGCAGGTCGCCGGTGCCCAGGCCGAGGAGCCAGTGCCGGAACAGGTCGTCCCGCTCCTTCCGCAGCGACAACCCGCCGGCGTCCACCGCCACCTCGCCGCCGCCGATCTCGCGGCGGATGCGGACCTGCCCGCGGGTGACTATCAGGTACGTGTAGTGGTCGTAGATGAACGTCGAGAACACCCACATGATGAACAGCGGGACCGCGACCACGAGGTACCCGCCGGCGTTGATCCGCACGTCGAGCCCGCCCATGAACGAGAGGACCGTGTCCCACCAGCCCATCAGCGCCAGGACGAGGCCGGTGATGATGATGCTGGCGATGAAGATGACCGACGCCAGCCCCCGCATCAGGAAGTTGGTCACCATCACGACCAGCAGGACGGAGCCGAAGAACAGCACGCCGTAGTTGTTGTTGTTCGCGACGCGGAGCCGGGGCTCGCCCTCGCCATTCAGGGTCCCCGGGAGCGGCGGTACCGCCTGACCGGCCGGGGCCACGAGCACGTCCCGCGGCGACCCCTCGTGTCCGGGGATCACCTGACCCGACTCGACCTGCGTGCCGGCCGGAACGACCGCCATCATGTGGCCGTCGAGGTACGTCAGGAACGCGAACAGGAAGCCGAGTGCCCAAACGGGCCACCAGTAGAAGAGGTTGCTGTGCCCGTAGACCCGGATCTCGGGGTCCGGGGCGGGCGCCGCGACGGCACCCTGCGGGGTGACCGCGTGCGGGTTCGAGGGAACTGCGGGACTCATGGCGACACGTCCTGGGTATGCGAGTGCCGGCGCGTGCGAAGTGGCGTGCGCGTCCGGCGGCCCACACGGGTCGGCGGAAGCACCGGCGTTCCCAGATCATGAGGCAACCCGCGTGCCGCGGACCGCGGCCCGGGTCACACGTCCACGTCGAACACGGCGAAGCGGCTGTCGGTGCCGCCGACGGCGCACGTCAGCCCGTCGGGCGAGAACCCGGCGCACGCGGCGTACCGGCCGAGGTCGAAGTCGAGCGCCCGCACCTCCTCGCCGGTGCGGAGGCTCACGAGGCTCAGCAGGCCGTCCGTTCGCCGGACCGCCGCGACGGGTGCGGTCGGGTGGAACGCGAGCATCCAGTACGGCCGGTCGCACGCGATCTTCGCGACGCGGACCGCCGCCGACGGCACGTCCCACACGGTGACGCCGTCGGAGCCGTACAGCACGAGTGTATCACCGTCCGGTGCGAACCGGGCGTGCTGGAGCGCTTGCTTCGGCGCGTCGATCGTCTGGATCGCCTTCCGCGACTCCACGTCGCAGATCGTCACGGTGTCGGACCAACTCAGCAGCGCGACGGTGCGGCCGCCGGGCGCGAAGTGGTGCGTCTTGATCTTGTCGGGCACGTCCCAGTCGCGGAGTTCGTCGCCGGCCTCCTGGCGGACGTAGTCCCACGTGCGGACGCCGAGCCAGTCGTCGGCCACGCACTCGACGCGGCCCCCGCCCGCGCCCACCGACACGCCCGCGTAGGCGAACTTCGGCGGCACCTCGGCGTGGACCTCGCGGGTCTCCAGGTTCCACACAAGAGCCGGGCTGGTGTTGGCGACGAGGTAGCGGCCGTCGGGCGACGCGAACATCCGCGGGAAGTGGTTGCTGCTCCGCTCGGGGTACTGGAACAGCCGCCGGCCCTCGTGGGTCGCGGGGTCCCAGGCGGTGAACCACCGGCTCGCGTCCTGCGTGTACAGGGTGCGGCCGTCGGGCGAGAACGCTATGGCCTGGACGCTTCCGTCAACGGGCTGAATCCACACGGCCGCACTCCCAAAGTGTCGAGCGCCTTCTCGGTGGCACAGGCCTCTGGCCTGTGCGGGCGATCACAGGCCAGGAGCCGCTCAGTTGAATCGTTCGCCTCACGCGGGCCGCCCGCGGGGGCGGCCCGCCAGCCACTTCCGGCGCATCCCAGCAGCGTGTCAACACACCACACCCGCACACGCCTCACTGCTCGTCCTCGCCCCCATCGTCGGGCGAAGCGGCGTCGTCCGCAACGTCGGTCTTCATCACCTCGCGGAGCAGCACGGTGGCGTAGCTGCCGGCCGGGAGGGTGAACGACAGCCGCAGGCCGTCGGGCTCCCACGCGGCGGCGAGGTCGTCGAGGTACACGAGGTTGTGCCGGCGCGTGCCGAGGACGAGCTTGCCGAACCCGCCGAACGATGCCGGTGACAGCTTGTTGTCGCTCAGCACCGCGGCCTCGCGCTCGGCGGCCGCGCCCTCAGTGGGGTACGTCTTCTTGCCGAACATTGGCCCGGCGGTCACGGTCTCGCGGGCGTCGAACCGGGCCTGCTCGGCGGCCACGTCCTTCGCGACGAACATGCCGCCGGCCGGCCACTTCGCCATCGCGTCGCCGTCGAGCACGGTGCGGAACAGCCCGTCGCGGAGCCGGCGGCCGAGGTAGTCGTTGAACAGCAGCGACTGCACCGCGGAGAGCGCGAACCGGAACAGGAACGGGCGGATGCGGCGCGGCGCGCGGCCCGCGAGGCACTGCATCCCGAGGTCGACCGTGCTGCCGTCACGGCCGAACCGCTGCGGGCCGTAAAAGTTCGGCATCCCCTGGGTGCGGAGCCGGTCGAGGACCGCGTCGGGGTTCACGGTGCGGTCGGCGTCGCGCACCAGAATGCGGAACCGGTTCCCGCGGAGGTGCCCCGGCTTCAGCTTGTTCGTGTGCAGGCCGCTCTTGAGCACGCGGACCCCGTCGCCGTCGATCCGGCCGACGTTCGGGGCGCACTCCTTTGGCACCGAGACCCACTGCCGCGTCACCGCGTGCCGGTCCTTGAGCCCGGCGGTGCCGATCGCGCCCGGCGACACCTGGAGCTTCTGGGCGATGGTGCGGGCGAAGAACTCCGGGGCGACGCCGCGCTTCTCGACCCACAGGTACAGGTGGTCGCCGGCCCCGCTCGGCTCGTAGGAGGGCACCTCCTCGACCTCGAAGTCCTCGTCGCGCACGCGGATTTTCCCGCCCACGCCGGGCAGGTCGGGGGTGAACATCGGCGGCGTCATCGCGGCATGTTGCATAGTGGGAACCCGGGGGTGTGGGTATAGTGTAGGCCACGCGCCCGCGACCCCCGCGGGAACCCCGGAACGAGCCGAGCATGATCCTCGCGAAGACCACGATTGGCCCGCGGCACCACGGCCGCAAGATGTCTCTGAAGGCGTTTGAGTTCGCCCGGGGGGAAGAGGGCCACCTGTACGAACTCGCACGGGGGTACGTGGTCGTGTCCGAGGTCCCAAACTACCCCCACGCCGCGCTCGTCGCCTTCATCCGCAACCACCTTGTCCGGCACCAACTGGACAACCCCGCCGCGATCCACCTCGTCCTCGAGGGCGGGTCGAGCAAGCTCGTCATCCCCGACTGGGAGAGCGAGCGGCACCCGGACCTCGCGGTGTACCTCACGGCCCCGAAGGGCCGCAAGGACCGAACCCTGTGGCGGACGTGGGTTCCCGAACTGGTGGTCGAGGTCGTATCGGAGGGCTCGCGGGACCGCGACTACACGCAGAAGCGCGACGAGTTCTGGACGCTCGGCATCAAGGAGTACTGGATCGTGGACGCGAAGTTGCAGCAGGTGCTGGTGCTGCGCCGCGGCCGCTCGCAGTGGACCGAGAAGACCCTCGGCCCCGCCGACGCCTGCGAGACGAAGTTGCTCCCCGGCTTCAAGCTGCCGTGCCGGGCCGTCTTCGACGCCGGCGGCAACGGGGAGTGACGGACGCGCGGTTCCTCGCAAGCCGCGCTCACTTGTCAACGCGGCCGTACATCACGATGGCCGCGAGCGCCCCAAGCGCGGTGAACGTGGTACCGAGTGCGAACAGCCAGCCCCGAGCGGTTCGAGTGCTCGCCCCGAGCCGGACGAGGTAGAACTCCAAAATGGGGCCGAGGCAGAAGCAGACGTTGGACGCGATCCCACCGAAGATCACGGATTCCCAGTACCGATGGTCCAGCAGCAACCCGCCCCCAAAGAGCAGGGTCGCGGCGGCGACAAGCGGGACCAGGATCGCATTGTAAAGGAGCCGCAGCCGCTCCCACTTCCTGAGTGCTTCGTAGGGGTCGCCTGTGGTCTCGTCCGTGGCGAGCAAGTGCCACTCGCCTGCGGGATCGTTCACGGTGGTCCCTCAGCGCACGGGAATCGGGATCGGCAGCACGTCTGCGCGAGGGTATTGTAAGCGAGAAATGGCGCTTCGCATGCCACGCACGAAGGACACGACATCGAGCCGGGCGGTGTACGGCACGCGCGAGGACCGCTACCTGGAACTGGTGCGCCGGTTCCCCCTGCGGCCGCTCCGGTCCGCCGCCGACCTCGACGCGGCGGTTGCGGTGATCGACGCGCTCGTCGATCAGGACGACCTCGCGCCGCCGGAGCAGGACTACCTCGACGTGCTGAGCGACCTCGTTCACGCTTACGAGGCGGCTGCGGTGCCGCTGGAACCGGTCGGAGACGCGGACCTGCTCCGCTTCCTGATCGAGCAGAAGGGAATCACGCAGGTGGAAGCGGCGCGACGGGCCGGGATCGCGGAATCGACCATCTCGGCGGTGCTGGCCGGAAAGCGCAAGCTGAACCGCCTCCAGATCGGCAAACTGGCCCGCTACTTTCACGTCGAACCCGGGGCGTTCGCGTTCGACCGGTGACATCAGTCGCAGTGCCGGCCACCGGTTCGGACGGCGGCCCCCGCGTCGGGGCGGCCCGCCCGGAGCGCCGCGGCCCCCGGGTGCCGCCGGGCGTTGGTCTCCGGGCCGCCGCGGCGTACCATGACACCATAAGAACAGGCCCCGCCGGCTTGGCACATCCGCTCACGCGCACGGGCGCGATTTTCAGGAGTTTATTCGCGATGCCCTCCCCGATGACGATGACCGAGAAGATCCTGGCCCGGGCCTCGGGCAAGGGCCACGTCGAGCCCGGCGAGAACGTGTGGGCCACGGTCGACGTGCTGATGACCCACGACGTGTGCGGGCCCGGCACCATCGGCGTGTTCCAGAAGAACTTCGGCGGCCCCACCGCCAAGGTGTGGGACAAGGAGAAGGTGGTCATCATCCCGGACCACTACATCTTCACCAAGGACGCGATGGCCAACCGCAACGTGGACGTGTTGCGCGAGTTCGCGAAGCAGCAGGACCTGCCGTACTACTACGACGTCGGCACCGACCGGTACAAGGGCGTGTGCCACATCGCCCTCCCAGAGGAGGGCCACACCCGGCCCGGCGAGGTGCTCCTGGGCACCGACAGCCACACCTGCACGGCCGGCGCGTTCGGCGAGTTCGCCACGGGCATCGGCAACACCGACGCCGGGTTCGTCATGGGCACCGGCAAGCTGTGGATGAAGACCCCACCCACCATGCGGTTCGTGTTCCACGGGAACCTCCCGCCGTACCTCATGGCCAAGGACCTGATCCTCGCGGTGATCGGCGACATCGGCGTGGACGGCGCGACGTACCGGGCGATGGAGTTCGACGGCGACGGCGTCACGGCCCTCAACATCGAGGAGCGGATGACGCTGTGCAACATGGCGATCGAGGCCGGCGGCAAGAACGGCATCATCCCGCCGGACCAGGTCACGTTCGACTACGTCAACAAGCGGGACCTGCGGAAGAAGCCGTACACCGCCGTGTACAGCGACCCGGGCGCGAGGTTCATCACCGAGCGGGTGTACGACGTCACCAAGATGGAGCCGACCGTCGCGAAGCCGCACTCGCCGGACAACAAGGCGACCGTGTCGCAGGTGAAGGGCACCAGGCTCGACCGGGCGTACATCGGCAGTTGCACCGGCGGCAAGCTGACCGACTTCAAGGCGGCCGCGGCGATTCTGAACGGCAAGTCGGTGAAGATCGACACGTTCGTGGTGCCCGCCACCACCGAAGTCGATCGCGGCCTGGACACGGAAATGATCGGCGGCAAGTCGCTGCGGAACATCTTCCTGGCGGCCGGGGCGAAGATCGGGGACGCGAGCTGCGCGGCGTGCCTGGGCGGCCCGGCGGACACGTTCGGGCGGCTCAACACGCCGATCTCGTGCATCAGCACGACGAACCGGAACTTCCCGGGCCGCATGGGGCACAAGGAGGCGAAGGTGTTCCTCGCGTCGCCGTTGACCGTGGCCGCCAGCGCCCTGGCCGGCACCATCGCGGACTGCCGCGACCTCCTGGTGTGACCCGGGTCCCGCCTTGCGGGCCGGGGCCGGCGCTCCGAGCGCCGGCCCCGGCCCGTCCGCATTTGGTCCCGTCGCGTGCGCCCCGGCCCGCGGGTATGATGGGTCGCGAGTACCCGCACACCCGCACGGGGGAAGTCATGTCGATCACCGTCACCGACCCGGCGCTCTTCGCTCGTTGGGCCGAGATGCGGGGTGTCATCGAGTTGAAAGATCCCAGTGGGCACGTCGTGGGCCGAATTCAGACGACGTGGCCCGCGCCATTTCCGAAGGACGCACGAGAGGGTTACCCCGACCACGTTTCGGACCCGGACTTGCTCGCCAGGTTCGAGAAGGTCGGCGAACCGGTCATTGTTTTTGATTCACAGGGGTACAACATCGGGCGACTCGAGCGAATGTGGCACGTCGCCAACCGGCCTCAGTTCGCCGCTCTGGGAACTTGAGCTTGAGCGGCTAAGCCAGGAAGCCCGGAATCAGAAGGGCACACCCTCGCTGAAGTTTGGAAAATCCTCTCCGAGAAGTGCGTTGGCGATGAGGTCGAGCCGTTGATTGTGTCGGCAGGTCCGGGAACGGATTGATCGTAGGCAAAAGTTCAACGGAGGGATTCGTCCCATGTCCCGCTCGCTCCTCGCCCCCCTCGTCGGCGTCGCCCTCGTGCCCGTTCTGGTGGCGGCCCCCGAGGAAGCGGCGACGCCGGCCGAGTTCGTCGTCGTCCAAAAGGGGACGCTGCCGATCATCGTCTCGGCCCCGCACGGCGGCCGCAAGAAGGTGCCCGACGTGCCCGAGCGGGTCGGCACCGGTATCGCCCAGTTCGCGACGGTCCTCGACGCCAACACCGACCTCGTCGCCGAGCGGTTCTCCGCCGAACTCGAGAAGCTCCTCGACGGCAAGCCGTGGCTCGTCGTCGCCAAGTTCGAGCGGAAGTACCTCGACGTGAACCGGCCCCGCGAGCAGGCCTACGAGTCCGACAAGGCGAAGCCGTACTATGACGCCTACCACGAGCCGCTCGAGGCCGCGTGCAAGGCGGTGAGGGCGAAGTTCGGCCGCGGTCTGCTCCTCGACGTCCACGGGCAGGGCGAGTTCAAGGACGCGATCTGCCGCGGCACGCAGAACGGCAAGACGGTCAC
This sequence comes from Gemmata sp., assembly GCF_051859125.1. Taxonomy (NCBI): domain Bacteria; kingdom Pseudomonadati; phylum Planctomycetota; class Planctomycetia; order Gemmatales; family Gemmataceae; genus Gemmata; species Gemmata sp. The sequence goes on along the minus strand of NZ_JBHYGG010000264.1, from coordinate 22,874 downwards.
GGTGCTGAAGGACCGCGACGGGTGGCGGGGGCTGACGGGCAAGCGGAGCGTGCTCGGGTTCCTGCAGAACCGCGGGTACAAGGTGCTGCCGAGTTGCGACGCGGACGAGAAGGCGAGGGAGGAGCCGAAGTTCACCGGCGGGTACATCGTCGGCACCTACGGCAGCCACACCGGGTACGCAATCGATGCGATCCAGCTCGAATTCGGCTCGTTCCTGCGGGAGCGCGAGCGGGACAAGTACGCGAAGACGGCGAAGGACTTGGCCGACGCGGTCGCCGCGTTCTACGACGAGTTCCTGAAGGACGCGAAGAAGTGACACCGCGGTGTCACTTGCCGAACTTGCTCTTGAGGTCGGCGAGGGCGGCGAGGGCGGCCCGCACCTTCGGGTTGTCGCCGACCTTGCCGGCCGGGACCGCGGCGCGGACCGTGTCGATGTCCGCGGCCGCCAGCGACTGCAGCTCCTTCACCCGCTTGCCCTGCGGGGACTCGGGCGGGATCGTCCGCTCGGCGTCGTCGAGCAGCGGCACCAGCCCGTCGCGGACCACGTCGCCCATCAGCCCGGCGAGTTCCGCGACGCGGTCCGGGTTGCGGTCGTCCTTCGCGGCCCGCTCGACGTAGTTGCCGAGCGTGATCGCGGTCTTGCGGCACTCCTCGGCCCGCCGCACCGGGTCGGCCGCCGACGACAGGTCGAGCCCGTGGTTCACGAGGTTCTCGACGAGCGTGCGGTTCGACTTGAACAGCCTCGCCTTGTCCGCGGCCGACAGGGGCGGCACCGGGCCTTGCGCGCCCGCCCAGGCGGCGAGCGTCGCGAAGCAGGTCAGGAGCAGCAGGGCGCGGGACACGGGCGGGCCTCGTGGGATGGCGTGAGCGGTGCGGAAGAATCAGCCGGCCAGGTCTTGCAACTTCTTCTGCCCGAACCGGGCGGTGTCCGCGATCCGCTCCAGGATCGGCTTGGCGTCGGGCGGCACCTCCCCGCTCGCCTTCTTCACCTCGTCGGCGGCGTGCCCGAGGCGGGTCGCGAGGTCGGCGAGCTGCGCCTTGCGCTCGGCCGGCGTCGAACCGGCATCGCTGCTGAGGTCCTTCGCACGGGGCACGACGCCTTCCTTCACCACCCGGTCGAACCACCGGGCGACGTCCTTGAGTTCGTCGGGGCTGGCGATGCGGGCCAGCCCGCGGGCCTCGGCCGAGAGGTCGTCGGCCAGACCGCCGAGGGCCTGGAGCTTCTGGGCCGGCGTCGCGGCCTTCGCCAGCGCCACGTCGCGCTGCACCATCTTTTCGAGGAACGGGTCGCGGGGCGAGGCCAGCTCGACGTCGGGCCTCGGGCCGTTCCTCCCGAGCATCGCCCACGCGCCGACGGCGACGAGCACGGCCGCGGCGAGCCCGCCAACGAGCGCCGCGTTCTGCTTCACCCAGGTGCGGAACGTCGCCGGCCCCTCGGTGGCCACTTCGACCGTCGCCGGCTGCGTGCGGAGCTTGGCGATGAGCGCGGCCTTCTTGTCGGCCGGTGCGGCGGGTGCGGTCAACTGCGCGACGAGCCCTTCGAGCCGGCCGGCGAGTTCGGCCCACGCCCGGCACCCGGCGCAGGCGTTCACGTGCGACCGGAGCGCGTCCGGGACGTGCCGCGGGTCCGGCAGCGCGAGGATCTTGTTCTGGACCGTCTGGCAGTTCATGGCTTGCGTCTCACGCTCGGCGTCGCCTCGCGGCTAACCGTTGGCTTCACCCGTCGCGGCCCCGGGGGGTAACAATTCCGGGGCGAGCACCTTCATCAGTTTCTGTCGGGCCTTAAATACACGCCACCGTGCGGTCTCTTCGGTGGTGTTCAGGATCTTCGCCACGTCGCGGAAGGACAACTCTTCCTCGACTCGCAGGGTGAGAGCCGCCCGGAAGTCCTCGGGCAACTCCGCGACCGCCTTCGCGACGATCTCCAGCGCCTCGCGGTTCTCGGCCGTTGCCTCGGCGCTGGTCTCGTCCGCGGCGAAGTCCTCGGGCAGTTGCTGCTTCGTGCGCCGGTCGGACCGCTTCTGGTTCACGAAGTTGTTGTGCCCGATGCGGAACACCCAGGCCCGGAAGTTGCTGCCGGGCCGGAACGATTTCAGCGCCGCAAGTGCCTTCAGAAACGTCTCTTGGGTCAGGTCTTCCGCGGCGTGCCGGTCGCGGGTCACGTGGTACAGCCAGCGGTAGAGGCGGTCCCAGTAGCGCTCGACGAGCCGCGCGAACGCCCAGCGGTCGCCGGCCTGGGCGTCGCGGATCCAGTCGGCCTCCTCCGCGGCTTCCGGTGGGGGAGGGGGGTCGGTGTCCCGGGTCACGCGGGGCTCGGTCCGGCGGGGTGCGGGTTGCGGCGAAGGGGAGAAGTTCACCATACCCCCGCGGTCGGCCGGTTGTCCAGCGTGTCCCGTCGGTTCCGCCGGCCTCATCGCAGGATACAACGCCGCCGCCCGGGGGCCGTTGGCAAAAACTTTGGCGAACCCTGAGCGCCAGCGAGGGGGTGAGGCGCACCCCCTCGCTGGCGCTCAGGGTTCGCCAAAGAGCCTTACGCCGCGGGTACGCGGTACGGTGCGAGGAGTTGCGGTACGATCGGCGGGAGCGGTTCGCCGGCCGCGAGGCTCCACGGCCACTGCTTCTCGCCGTTCACGTCTACGGTAACCGTTAGCATCTGGTAGTCCTGGTCCTTGGCGGTCTTCGCGAACCGGTACCAGTGGCCGATCAGCTCGCAGAACGCCTGCTTCACGGCGGCCGGCACGGCACCCGTGGCCGTGGCGTACGCCACCTGAACCGCCGCCGGCCAGTCGTCGCGGTGGGCGAACCGCGGCGGGAGGAACGGCCCGCACACCGACTCGATGACGCCGCGGTCGGCGTGGACGACGAACGTGTCGGCGGCCCGGGCGGTCTCGCTCCCGAACTGGCGGTTCGCGTCCACCTTCAGGCTGGTGACCGACGCGACCGGGTAGTTGCGGAGGAACACGAGGGTGCGGCCGGCGGGGTGCGTCTCGGAGAACGACCCGCCGTCGAAGGTGCGGCCGGTGAACTCGGCGATGAACCCGTCGGCCGCGTCCAGGAGCCGGGTCAGCAGCGCGTCGTCGGTGGTGCCGGAGATGAGGAGCGAGCTCTTCACGTTGGCGAGGGTGTCGATCATGGGTCACCGGGAGTCGGGAATCGGGGGTCGGGAGTCGGAAAGAACAGGGGCCAGTTGTCTTTCCGACTCCCGACCCCCGATTCCCGACTCCCGTCACAGCGTCTTCTTCTGCTCGCCGATGACGACGGCCATTGCGACGGACGGGGTCTCGCCGTTGAGGGTGGCGGCGTACCGGACGTACCGGGCGGTCCGCTCGAACCGGATCACCTGGAGGTTGGTGCCGGCGGTGACCTCGGCGAACGCGGCCCCGGCGACGGCGCTCCACGACGAGCCGGTGGCCGACTCCTCGATGTAGCCCGCGAGCGCGTCGGCCGTGAACGCGCCGACCTGCTGCACGGCGAAGCACGGCCCGTCGGCCGAGATCATGTCGACGGTCGGGCCGGTCGGGGAACTGGTCTGGGTGCCCGGCGCGAGGCCGGTGGCGACGAGCGCCGCCGACGCGACGTCGTTGAGTGCGGTGGACACGGGGACTCCTTCGGAGTGGGATTTGGAAGTTGGGAGTGGGACGTTGGGAATCGGACGTTGGAGATTGGAAATGGGAGTCGGGATGACGGGCGGGCGGGTTCTGTCTTTCCAACCTCCCATCCCCGATCCCCAACCCCCACTCACCCGACCACGAGCTGGTCGCACAGCACGAAGCTGGCGGGGTGCCGCGGGCCGGCGTCGATGTGCTGGATCCCGCGGAGGACGGTCTGGTCGTTCTGGAGGGCCGTGTCGCCCATGCCGCTCGCGAGGAACTCCATCACGCCCATCCGCGCGACCACCCAGTCCGGGAAGTACCCGAGCAGGACGTACGTGAGCGTCGTGCCGGCGTTCTTCACCCGCGTGTTCGACACCTGGGCCGACCGAACGACCCGGGTGCCGTACAGCTCGCCCGGAAGGGCCGCGGGCGTCTGGGCCGGGCCGCGGAGCATGAACGCCCCCTTCGCGTCGTTGGCGGTCACCGCGTCGGCCCGGCGGTTCATCAGCGCCGCGAACATCGCCTTGCGCATGACCCACGCCGTCGGCGAGTCGACCGCGTCCGGCAGCTTGCTGTCCATCAGCGCCACGTCGGCCGGCTGGAACGTGTCGCCGTTGGTGCCGGTGGTGCTGGCGGTGTGGGTGCCGATCCCCGAGTAGGTGACGAGCCCCTTGATCTGCGTGCCGCCGGTGCCCTCGAGCATCGCGAGGTCGGCCTTGAGCGCCGCGGCGCGGGCCATGTCGTGCCGGACCAGCCCCTCGGCGCTCGGCGATGCGAACCGGAGCAGCTCGTTGTTGAGCTTCACCAGCACGCCGAGCTTCTTCGCCTGCAGGTCGAGGTTCCCCGTCGTCGGCTGGCTCTCGGTGACCGGCCCGCCCTCGCCGACCCAGTACGCGGAACTCGCGGCCGTGAGCTTCGGGAACTGGACCCGGCCGCCGGGCGGCAGCGCCACCTCGCGGGCCCCGGCCGTGGCGAACACCTCCATGCTCCGCTGGAGGTCGATGAGTTCGCCGAGCAGCGGGAGCGGGACCAGGGTGCCGCCGGCGGTGTCGGTGCCGACGCCGAGCGCCTTGGCGCGGAACCCGACCCGGCGGCCGATCCAGTCGGCCTCGTCCGGGTCGTACCTCCCGGCCTGGGCGGTCATCTTCTGGTGCAACTCGTCGCGGAGCCGCTTGCCCTGCGGCTCGAACGCCGGCAGGTGCGCCGACGCGAGCGGCACCAGGAACGACTGCTGCCCGTGGTGCGGGGAGAACCCGTACCCCGCGTACAGGTCGCGGAGTTGCTGGTGCGCGTGGATCTCCTCCTTGGCCTGGTCCGGCCCGACGTACCCGAGGGCGAACGCGGCGGCCTTCAGCACCGAGTACCCGGCCGAGTCCTGGCACACGGGGCCGGCCGTGGCCCACGGCACCCGCCGCTCGACCCGGGTGTGCCGGTCGACGGCCGTGGCGGTCTGCTCCTCGATGAACGACACGAGTTCGTCGCGGGTCTGGAACTTGTCGGACGTTGACGGTGCGGTTGCACTCGCTGACATGGGAACACCTCGGGAATCGGAAATGGGAGATCGGACGTTGGGGATTGGAACTCGCTGTGGTGGGGCAGGCATTCTTGCCTGCCCGAGCCAGGAGGCAGGCAAGAATGCCTGCCCCACCACAGCACTCACCCGACCAGATCGCGGAGCACGTCGCGGGGCTCGAACGCGCCGCGGAGCCAGTCGCACAGGGCGGCGTCGGTGACGAGGCCTTTCTCAATGGCGACCGTCACAGCGGCCGGGTTCTCGGGGATCGGCACGGCCGAGTACTCGAGCAGGTCCCACTCGTCGACCCGCAGCGCCGGGGGCCGCCGCGGGTCGCCGCCCGCGAGCCGCCGGGCCTTCCGCGGGAGGAACCCGATCGACCACCCGCGGAGCACCCCTTGCTCGTACAGCCGGAACACGTCCTCGGCGAACGGCACCCCGCGGGCGAACTTCGTCTGCGCGACGATGCGGCGGGGCTGGATGTCGATCCACTCGCACACGCCGATCGGCGGGAACTGCGCCCGCTGGTGCGCCCACAGCACGACCGGGTTGAGCAGGAACTCGTCGGCGTTCCGCAGCCCGGTCGGCACGACGACGTCGCCGCCGCGGTCCGGGTCGATGGTGGTGATGACGCTGCGGACCGTGAGGTCCATCGGGTTGATCGCGAGCGTGCGTGCGGCGGGGTCGGCGCGGGTGAGCGACATCGGAAGCTCCGGGTTGGCGGTGAGGATGGGGAAAAAGAAGACCAGGACGAGTCGGGCACGGGCACGGGCTGGGGCACGGGCACGGAGAAGAACGGGAAGACGCCGGGCGGACGGGGCGGCTTGGATTTGGTCCGTGCCCGCGTGCGTGCCCGTGCCCGTGCCCGATTCCGTCACCTACTCGGGCCGTCCGCGTCATCCGCGGTCCGCCGCTCTCCGGCCGTGTCCCGCAGTTCGGCCGGCAGGATGGGCCGGTCGAACCGCGGATCGGGGAACGGGTCGAGGCCGCGGGCCTTACGGATCTCGTTGAACGTCCGCAGCCCGAGCTTGGCGTCGAGTTCGTCGTCCTTGCGGCGCTGGTCGAGGTTCCGCGGCGAGCAGTCGGGGAAGCTCACCGCCACGTCCTGCCCGTACCGCCGGCCCAGGTCGCGGGTCAGCGACTGGCCGATCAGGTCGAGCTTCGGCTGGATCGTCCCCTCGCAGAACATGACCCGCGCGCCGAACCAGATGTCGGCCCCGAGGCCCATGTTCTCGACCACGCCGGTGATCGGCGGCGGCACCCGGAACACCGCGAGGATCTCGTCGCGGGTCATGCGCGAGGAGTTCAGGAAGTCCATCTCGGCCGGCGTGAGCGTCCACGGGCTCGCCTTGAGTCCCTGTTCGAGAACGAGCGGCCGGTGCCAGTTGTCGCGGCCGCTGAACTTCGCCGTCAGCTTGTCCTCGAGCCGGGCGACCGTCTGGTCGGTCAGCGTCTGCTCGGTCTGGAGGACGACGCCCGGCCGCGAGCCGGCGAGGAACGTCTGGTACCGCGACTTGAGCAGCTCGGTGTTGGCGTCCACGGTCAGCGCGTTCGCTTGCAGCGGCGACAGGCCGTAGTGCGGGTCGAGCGGGTTCGGGTACTTCAGGTGGATGATCTCGTCCGGCCCGAACTCCTCGGCGGGAACACCCGGGGCGGCGACCTGGTACGCCTTCACGTACTCGTGGCGGTCCGGGACGATCCGCACCCACGGGGTCGGGATGACCCACAGTTCGCCCGGGGCCGCGAGCCGCGCGTCGCCGGCGGTCCGCGGCGCGGCGTACCAGAAGGCGTTGCCGGTGAGTTCGAGGTACACGACCGTGAGGTACCACAGCTCCCACGGGGTGAGCCACGGGTTCGGGCGGTCGATGAGCCGGCACAGCGGGTGCGTGTGCGGCAGGGCCGCCATCTCGTGCTCGGCCTGGCCGGTGTTGCGGTACAGGAACGGCCGCTGGCGGGCCGCTTCTTGCGCGATGGCGTTCACCGCCGCGTACACCCAGGAGCGGTAGTTGCGGAGCTGCTCGGCCGGGTCGTCGTGCCACCACCCGGCGGCCGGGTACGGCGGGGCGAACACGGCCGCGACCCGCGGCGGGGGCGACTTCGGGGGCGCGGGCCGGAGCGACTTCAGGACGCGGGTGAGCAGGGACATGGGGGCTCCCGTGGCGCGGCCCGCGGGGCTACCCGCCGGGCTCGGCATCTGGAAAGGGGTGCGGTTCGCCGATCGGGGTCGGCTCGGCGATCTTGCGGTACCCGAGGCAGTGGGCGACGTGGAGCACCTCGCGCCACGTCGGGTACCGGCGGCCGGTGCGGCGCTGGAACGCGGCGACGGCCAGCAAAAACTCGAGTTCGTCGGCGCTCATCTCCGAGCCGTCGAGGGACTGCGAGTAGGACGTGTACCCGGGTTTCCGAGGCATGAGTGGTCTCGCCCCCCGCGGTCCGCGTATGCTCAACCCGGGCGGGCGGAAGGGACCGGGCGGGGGAACCGGGTACCCAGAGGCCGACTGCTCCCCCGCCCGGCGGTCGGAAGTGATTCGCTCGCGCCGCCCGGCCCACTTTGTGACACGACGTACAGTAATGTTATTCTGTACACGTATGGATATGCCGAACGACGCGCGCGCCGTCAACTCGCCGCGGCAGAATTTTCGGGAATTTCTCGGTACGATGGGCCGCGTGCCCCGCACCGCCCGCGGCCCCAGGGTTGGCACCCCAGGCTACGCACTGCCGCCCCCTCCGGGGGCTCGTGTTCTGCGTCCCGTGGGTGCCACCCGTCACGCTCGGAGAGGTCTCACATGATCCGGCCCCTTCTGTTTGCCACCACTTGTTGTCTGTCCACTCTCCACTCCCCACTCCCCACCGCCAGCGCCGAGCCGCCCAAGCGCGAGGCCCCGAAGTACGAGACGCGGAAGGAGTTCGACCGGGACGGGATCAACAAGTTCTACATGGGCCGGCAGATCGCGCACGTCATGGGGTTCCAGGCGTCCGGGTGGCTGGAGCGGCCCGAGCGGGTGAAGGAGGAGGAGCCCGAGAAGCTCATCAAGGCGCTCGACCTGAAGCCCGGCATGGTGGTCGCCGACGTCGGGGCCGGGAGCGGGTACCACTGCTTCCTCATGTCGCCCGTCGTCGGCGAGAAGGGGAAGGTGATCGCCTCGGACATCCAGCAGCAGATGCTCGACCTCGTCGCCGCGAGGGCGAAGAAGATGAAGGCCGCGAACGTCGAGACGGTGAAGGGGACGACCGCCGACCCGAAGTTGCCCGAGGCCGGGGTCGACCTGATCTTGATGGTGGACGTGTACCACGAGTTCGAGTTCCCGTTCGAGATGGCGGCCAAGATGGTGGACGCGCTGAAGCCGGGCGGGCGGCTCGTGTTCGTCGAGTTCCGCCTTGAGGACGAGAAGGTGCCGATCAAGCTGGTCCACAAGATGAGCGAGCGGCAGGTCATCAAGGAGATGGGCGCGTTCCCCGAGTTGGAGCACACGGACACGGTGAAGACCCTCCCGTGGCAGCACGTCGTGATCTTCACCAAGAAGGACGCGAAGAAGTGACCCCGCCCGACGCCCACAATTCGCCCGAACCTCACTCGGAGTTTCGCATGAGTCTGAACGGTAAGCGCGTCGCGGTCCTCGTCGAGCAGAAGTACGAGGAGCTGGAGGTGTGGTACCCGGTGTACCGGCTGCGGGAGGCCGGGTGCGAGGTGGTGCTCGTCGGCCCGGAGGCGGGGAAGGTGTACCCGAGCAAGCTCGGCTACCCCGCCAAGGCCGACGCGGCCGCGGCTGACGTCAGTGCCGACCAGTTCAACGGCCTCGTGATCCCGGGCGGGTTCTCGCCGGACTACATCCGCCGCAGCGGGGCGATGATGAAGTTCGTCCGCGACATCTGCGCCCAGGGGAAGCCCGTCGCGGCCATCTGCCACGGCCCGTGGGTGCTTTGTTCAAGGATACTACCGCATGGGGACACCCCGCTCAAAGGCCGCAGGGTGACGTGCTTTCACTCGATCAAGGACGACGTCCTGAACGCGGGTGCGACCTTCGTGGATCAAGAAGTGGTCGTGGACGGCAACCTGGTAACGAGCCGCAAGCCGGACGACTTGCCCGCGTTCATGGTGGCACTAATGGAGTTGCTGAAGGGGTGATGCCTGATCCCGACTCAGAGCCTCTGAGCCCCTGAACTTCTGCGTGCGCATCGGGCCGCTTGGTCGCAACGAGCGACTGCGGTGAGCCGGCTTCCCACGCTCGGCCGCAAGTGCGGCCTTTTTCCACAACGAGTGAATCCAGAGCGGGTCGGCCGGCGGTGCCGACTGGCGAGGGAGGGAGGCGCGAACGGGAGGCAAGGTTCGGCTCAGAAATCTGAGCCCGCCACAGACCGTGTCCGCGGCATCCTGTGTGTTCTACACTCATCTTGCTGGAACGCAGTGTGTGATGAACGAGCGACGCTGGGTCACGATTTCTCCAAAGGAAATGACATGGCTACGGCGCGACAGAACGTAACGCGGGGTGTGCTCCTGGTCGTGTGTGTTGCCATCGCCGGATGTGGAGAGAAGGCCGCTCCGACGACTCCACAACAGCCCACTCCGCCTCCCCCGCCCGGGGGCACCCCGAAGGGGTGGACTCAAGAGTCCTGGACGGCCGGGCAACCGCCGCCTCCGGGGAGCAGTGCCCCTCGGAAAGAGCCTCCACCGGGAACGCCACCGGAGATGACCGGTACGGCTGAGGTAATCTGCCAAGAGTTGCTCGGCTTGGTGGGAGGGCAGAAGTATTTCGCCAAGGTGCTGCAAGTGGAAGGCGTCACTGTCACCGCGCCCGCCGATAAGTTCCCAGCCAGTAAAGTCAAACTTGCCCTCGCCGGCGTGCCCATGCCCTACAGCAGTGACCTGAGCCTCATCGTGGGGATTCCAGCCCCCGGTGAGGAGGAGGCGTTTCGATCGATACCCCCCGGGCGGCGCGTCCGATTGATCGGCTACTCGATTGGTGCGGGACCGTCGGGAGTCGGGATGCAGAATTGCCGGGTAACGGACTTGGGGAAAGGCGCGGAGCCGACCCCGGTCCGTTCCGCTGAGGAGGTTACTGCGGCGTTCGGCCGCGAAGCTGCCACGGCCCGGAAAGAGTACGGCCTACCCGACGACGGACCCGCGCTCTTGCTACTTCGGGGGAAGGTGACGCAAAGCAGCGCGAATGGGGACGTCGGAACGTACCGATTAGCCGGAGCGGACGGGGTTGGGGTTGTGGTCGTGATGAGGCTGAACAATTACACAAAGTTGCCGGAGGTTGGGAAGACGGTCACCGCAAGCGGATTGTTCGACGGGTACAACGCGACCGAGAAGGTGATCAATCTCCGCATGGGCTCAGTGATCCCGTATTGAATGCGTGTCCCAAGGGTTTCGTTGAGCGGCGCATGGCGATCAGCCTGGCCATGCTCAACGGTAGTTGAAACGTCCAAGGCACAACCGCTAGCAAGTAAATCCCCTTAAAATCTAAGCGTTTTCGGCCCCGGCTCAGAGATCTGAGCCGCGCAGGCGTGCGACCGTCGGAGACGAGAACCGGCCGGCTGTCTGGTACGATATCCTTGTCGGCTCACACGCCTGGCGGTAGCCTGCAAGGGTGCGATTCTTATCACGACCGAAGGAATCACGCATCTGGAGTGATGTAGGCGTCGGGCGGTGGATCGTGAATGCGGACGAGCAAAAGACTCGGTCTTATTATGGCAACATATGCCAAATCATTAACGCATGCGCTGCTGACAACAGGCTGCTAATAGAGGTCAGCGGCCTGAACGAGCTGAACCGCGCGGTCACGAGCATCCCGAAAGCCGGGGTCGATCCAGACCTGACCTTGTGGGCAGCTAGGGTGTCAAGCTGGGCGATGCGAAAGTCGCTCCTTATGGAACGCCGGCCGTCCACGCTCGGTCGGTTTTTTGGCGGAGCAGTTCACAGCCTGTTCGGTGCCCCCGATACGACATCCGAGCAGTACGATCGCGATCTTGAGCGGATCGGGAGCGAGTGGGAGATGGTCATCGGTGATTGGGAGCTGTTGATAGCAATCCTGTCATCCAGATACGGTGAGGGATTCGGGTAAGCCGACGACTGAGGGCGAGTGGTGGCCTCCAGCGCTGATTCTGGGTCGGTCTAAACGGGTCTAAACGCTTTTCACTTGTGAACCCCGCCCGGCATGACCGCCGTCGTGGCGTCAGCCCAACGAGGGCTCACGCCACGACGGGCGTGGTGTCTCAACCCGCCAGGGCCCGCACCCAGGTCGTGCCCTGCACGATGCGGTTGATGGTTGACCAGGAGACCCCGAATTGGCGCATCAGCGCAGCGCGGTTCGGGCAGGTGGTTTGGTAGAGGTGAAGGATCTCGCGAACCCGGGCCTCGGTGAGCTTGGCCGACCCGCTGCGCGAGCCGCACGGGATCGTACCGTGCCGGGCGCGGTCGGCCGCGTTCTCGGCCGGCGTGCCCCACGCGAGGTTCGTCGCCCGGTTGTTCCGCTTGTTGCCGTCCAGGTGGCGCGTCTGCATGCCGGGCGGGCACGGTCCGGCGAGCGCCTCCAGGACGAGCCGGTGAACGTTCACCCGCTGCCGGTCCCCGGACCGGTACAATTCGACCGACGGATAGCCCGCGGAGTCGATGCTCGGCCTGAGCCGGCGCACCTTCGTCCGGGCGCGGCTCACGACCTCCCCTTCCCAACTCACTTGGTAGTTCGGGAACCCCGCGACCGTCGCCCACATCGACACGGACACGACAGACCCTCCGCTCGGGCTCAGACCTCTGAGCCAGTTACTCGTCCTCGTCAACCGGGACACTCACGCACTGGCACCGGCACCCGCACCGCTCGGCCGGGGGCAGGCTCAGGTCGCCGGGGAACAGGCACCAGTACCCGCCCACCCGGAACTTGCTCGACACCTTCCGCGTCTGGCCGTTGGCCCGGCGGTGCGTGTCCCGCGTCTCTGCGTCCCCGACGCACGCCCACACCTTCCCCGCGATGAGCCCGGCCGCGGCCAGCCGCTCGCGAGCGACCTGCGCCCCCGCGTTGACCCCGAAGTTGGCCTCGGTCCGCGCGATGAGCGCCGCGCGGGCCGGTGCCGTCTTGGGGCCGAACAGCGCGCGGATGCGGGCCTCGATCTGGGCGGCCGACTCGCGCCGGGTGAGCCCCTGCCGGATCGCGCTGGCGATGCGGTCGCGCCGGGTCTTGCTGATGTCGCACCAGAACGGCGCGCTCACCAGTTCGTCGAGCTTGGCGTTCACGTCGTCCCGCAGCGCGGCCGGGAGGCGGTACGCCGGCTTGCGCCCGTGCGGCCGGCCCTTCTGCCGAGCCGCTTCGATCCCCCGACGGTCGAGGGGCTCGAACTCTCCCAACTCGCGCGCCGCGGCCCCTTCGACGATTGCCGCGAGGGGGCCGGCCGCGACCTCGACGAGCGCGGCCGTGAGTTCGTCAACCGGTGCGAGCCCGTCCGCGACCTGCTCGACGTCCCCGCCTCCGTTCACGGTCGCGAGCGCCCCGGGCAGGTGCGACAGCATCGCCCGGTCCTCGGCCGCGAAGTGGTCCGCGAGCACTGCCGCAAGCTCTCGTTCCGCGAGCGCCTGGAACCGTGCCCACCCCTCGGCCCGCTCGTCGGTCGTGAGCGCCTTCGCCAACCGCGTGAACCCCTCACTCAGCTTCCGCCAGGACGCGGGAAACTCGAAAGGAGCGGCCCAACGCGGCCGCACCTCCCGCGTCGAGGGTGAGGGGCGGTTGGCCCGGTTCGATGAGTTCGTCACCGTCGTCGCGCGGTTCCATCCCGAGCGCCTGACGGAGTTCGTTCTTGGTCATCGCCCCGGCCTTGATGAGTTGGTCGCGGTCGAGCCGCTCCTGGTCCGGATCGCTCGCCTTCGCCTCTTCGATGAACGCGACCGCGTCCCCGAAGCGCGGGGCGACCCACTGCGTGAGGCACTGGCTGATGAACGTGATCTTCGGGTTCACGCACGACTTGCACAGGTGGTCGTCGGCCGTCGCGCTCGACGCCCGGTTCGCCCCCTCAACTTGGCCCATGCTGATGGGGTTGACCCCGAAGCCCTGGGTGATGCGGTCCTTCACGAGACCCGACGAGTTCATGAAGTCCATCTCTTCGGCCGTGTTGGAGATGCGCTTCACGTCTTGAATCAACTGGTCGAGGATGAGCGGCTCGCCCGCGTTGCCGACGCCCCGGTAGGTCTGCTTGACGGCCACCGACAGTTGGGCGCGCTGCTCCTTGGTGAGCATGGGCCGGTCGCCGGGTTGGCCGTTGACGTCCGGGCTCCGACCGACGATGAACGCGAACGCCGGGAACACGCCGTTGACGAAGTGCCGCATCTGCGCGGCCTGAATGTGCTCGTCCGTGGTCACCGCGGTCGCGTTGCCTTGCAGCGGCGAGTACGCCCCGAAGATCGGGTCGGACGGGTCCGGGTAGTGCAGCCGGCACACCTCGTCGCCCGGGACCGTGAACTCCTCGCCCGAGTAGAGCGGGGTCACGGTGTAGCTGCTGAACGGCTTCTTGTCGTGGTTCGGCTTGACCCACGACGCGGGCAGCGGCCAGATTTCCAGCCCGGTCCCGAGGTCGCCCCCGTCCCCGTCGCGCATCCACCAGAACGACTGGCCGGTGAGTTCGAGTTGGAACGCCGTCACGTAGAGCAGACCGGAGCCCGTGAGGTACGGGTTCGGGTTCTCGATGGCGGTGAGGAGCGGGTGCTCGTCGAGCAACTCCAACCGGCTCGACATCTGCTTGACGAACGGGGGCGCGGCCCTCACCCACGGCCGGCTCAGAGTTCTGAGCCCGCGACCGTCGGGGGTGCGGAGTGGCGCGGGCGCTGCGGTGACCCGTTTCGCCACCCGGACCGGTTGGCCCGCGATGCGCTGGGCGATCACCCGGACCGCGGCGTGGACCCACGCGAAGTTGTGCCGCTCCTGTTCGCGGGCCTGGGTCATCTTCGCGGACGCGAGCCCGATGGCCCCCATCGCGGTGGACCGGCTCATCACGTCGCCCGAGCGGGGCGATTTGACGCTCGCCCGAATCATCTCCGAGCGCTGGAGCGCTCGCTCGACTGCGTTACTCACGGTCGGTGCCCTCGCTGGGTGTGTGGTGCGGGTGCCACGAGAGGTTGTCGAGTCGGTTGTTCGTCACGTCCCCGTCCCGGAAGCGGACGCTGTGGCCGGGGGGCCGCTTCCCGACGAACGAGGTGAGCACGACGTAGTACACGGGCAGGCGCACCTTGAACATGGTTCCGTCGTCGCTCCGTTGCGTGAGCGGCACGCACGGGACGCCGCCCTCGGTCCGCACCGAGACCTTCTTCCACTTGTCCGCCCCGCGGCCGTTGTGGAACTTCTGGACGAAGACGGTCCCGTCCTCCCTGACGCGGTAGCGGTGGAAGCCCCGCACGGGCCGACAGAGCCTCATTGCCGTCGCGGTGTTCACTGGTCCGACCTCCCCACGGTCGCGCGGTGGAACGTTGCGGTCTCGCTGGCGACCCGGGCGCGGTCGCGGGCGACGACCTCGGCCAAGCCGTCCCGCTCGGCCTCCAGGACGCTGATGCGGGACTGCGCGCGGGCAAGCTCCGTCTCCAGGGCGAATACCCGGCCCCGGGCCGCCGAGTCGCCACAGCGGGCCAGCACGCGGCTCAAGAATCGGTACACGGCGTCGCCTCCTGGTGCGGGTGCAGGTGCAGCCCCTCGGCCTCGACCGAGCGCATCACGGCTGCGATCACGTCGTTGGCCGCGGCCGCCACCTCGTCCGGGCTCAGCACCCCGGAACGGTAGAGCGACTCACCGTGCCGGGCCGCGTCCCGCAGGTCGCCGTCGCCGGTCGCCGCGTCGAGCCACCCCGACAGGTCGGCGAGCGCGGTCGCGACGGCCGGGAAGGCGTCGCCCGTCTCGTCGGCCCCTTCGAGGAACGAGCGGTCCGTCATCAGGGCGAACCGGGCGTGCGCTTCGGGCTGGTTCATGGGTCGGCTCGTGGGTTCGGGTCGGGGCGCGGCTCAGAGGCTCTGAGCCGGCGCGTCACTTCGCGGCCAGTAGCTTCGCGATCTGCTCGGACTGGGTCCGGTTCTGCTCGATGAGCGTCGCGATGATGTCGTCGCGCCTGTCCGTCGGCTGCGGCCGCTTGTGCAAGAACTCCGTCTGCGGCACCCCGTCCACCTGGGCGTTGATGTCGCCCGAGACGACGACCGCGCACCCGCTCTCGACCGCCCGGCGCATGTGCCACAGCCACGTCGCCGCGTGTACCCCGGTGGACTCCTTGGGCTCGGCGAACTTGATCCCGGAGCCCTTCACCGGCCCGGAGAGCATCGCCCGGAGCTTGTCCGCGGTGGCCGCGTTCTCGGGGAGCAGGAGCGGGTCGAACACCACCCCGCGGCCCGTCTCGATGTCGAGCATGATCCGCTGGCCCGGGATCGGCTTGCCCCCGAACTCCATGCCGAGTGCGTACCACTCGGGGTCGCGGCTCGATTGAAAGTCGATGGCCCCGCGGACGGATTGCATGAGGGGCTTGAACAGGTACGAGCGGTTGCCCGGGTTCTTGATTTCGATGGTTACTGGCGTCACTGCGGGCGCTCCGGTTGTGTGGTCGTTTCGCGACCGTCGGGGTTCGGGAATCAGTCGGGCCGTCGGGGGCGAGTCGCGCGCCGGTGCCCCCGGCGCGCGCGCCACCGCCCGGCTCAGAGCCTCTGAGCCGCTGTTGCGGGGGAACGTGGCACTCGTCGCCACGTTCGGATATCGTTACGATTGCCCGTCTGTCGTGATGGCGAACGCCGACGCATCGGTCACCCGGCCCCCGAACCGCGCGCGGACGAATAGCGCGTCGAGGTTCTTCGCCATCAGGGTGGCATCGGTGCCGCTGACCCAGGTGACCTGACTCCCGACGCGGCGGTACAGCCGGTACTTCTTCAGGGCACCGAAGATGGTCGTGCCGTTCGGGAGCCCGTTCGCGACGTGGTACGGGTGTTCGAGGATCGAGTACGACGACTCGTCCATCCCGAACACGCGGCGCTCATCGGCCGGCCCG
Source organism: Gemmata sp. (assembly GCF_051859125.1). NCBI lineage: Bacteria > Pseudomonadati > Planctomycetota > Planctomycetia > Gemmatales > Gemmataceae > Gemmata > Gemmata sp. Next base: position 6,770 of record NZ_JBHYGG010000264.1, on the reverse strand, counting down.
ACCGGGATGCCCCGGGCGCGTCGGTACGACACGTCGTTGCCGATGAAGCCGGGGTTCAGGGCGTCGTTGCGGTACTGCTTGCCGACCGCGAACATCAGGGACTCATAATCCCCGACGGTCGGCGGCCCGCTCGTGCTGTTGTCACTGCTGACGGCCGTGACGCCCGCGGTCCCCGAGATGCCCGCCGGCTCGTTCGTGCCGTCCCCGCTGACGATGACGCGGTCGAGTTCCGCGAGCATCCGCTCGCCGATGTTCTCGACGAGGTACTGCCCCGCGTTCACCGGCACGTCGCTGAGCCAGTCGCGGCCGCAGGTGAGCCACACCAGAACGGGCTTGATCGTGGTGTTCAGTTGGGCCGCGAGCGCGGTCGTGTCGAACTCCGTCTGTGCCGTCCCTTCCGCCGTGCCCCACACGACGGTCGGGTTCCCGATGCTCCCGCCCTGGACGTTGACCCCCCGCGGCACGTCCACGACGGTGACGTGAGGGAGAATCTCGCTGTGCAGCAAGGGGAACTGCACGATCATCTCGTCGAACCAGATCGGGTTGATGTAGCTCCCGCCCGAGGTGGTGTCGTTGATGAGCGCCTTGACGGTGTCGGTGTGGACGTCGGCGCTCCACTGGCCGTTCACCTCCCCCGCGAACCGGTCCTTCTCGATGATGTCGGCGCACAGCCCCTTCTCGTGCTCGGTGAGCACGACGGCCGCGCCGGACCGCAGCGCGGTCCACTTCATCCACGCCCCGAGCTTCGCAAGCTCGCGCTCGCTGTGCGTCTCGACCTGCTTCCCGAGCCACGTCACGGGCCGGTTCGTCTTCGCGTGCTTCGCGACAGACTTGGTTGACGAGTACGCCTCTGTGGCGTTCTTGACCCGGACGTTGCTGAACAGCGGATTCATTACGTTGCCCTCGTGCCCCTTCGCCGGGAGTTTGACCGAGGTTTTCGTAGATGGCTGCCGGTTCTTCAGAAACTCATTCAACTCGTCGTGAGACAACTCGTCGCTCAGCAGCCGAGCGACGGTCACGTCCTTGCACTGGCACTCAGTCGCCCTCTGCGGCACCCAGCCCTTGGCCTCCAGGTGCGCCCGCAGCGCGTTGGTAAGGTTCATCACATTGCTCCTGTTCCCCCATCGCCGGTTGGGTGGTCAGTTGGGCTCAGACTTCTGAGCGCGCGGTTCGGACCGTCGGGGGCCGCGACCGGTCCGCTCGGAATCGGACTTGCGCCGCGCAGCGCCACGCGGTCCGAACGGCAGGTGGCCCGTGCGCGGCGAGGTTCCATAGGGTCTCGCGGGGGCACGCTGGTTGGCCCCCTCCAACCGAGCGCGGTCAACTGCCCCGCGCGCCACAAGTACGCTCACACAACTCTCTCTCAGTTCCGAATTTCCAGTTCGGGAACGCAGCCTCTCTCTCACCGAGACCCTGCGCAAGTTCCTCCAGAAGTTCCTCACTCGGTCGCGCCGAGCTTCGAAGCATGTCAACCGCGCCCGCCATCGAAGCCCCGCACCGCACCGCGTGGAGCGGCGCGTGGGTCGCCGGCTGAACCGCGTTCATCACGACAGTGTGGGCCGGGAGTTGGTCCGCGAGGAACCCAACGATGCCGCCAAGCTCGAAGAGTGCCCCCGTGAGCGGCAGCGTCAACCCGCGCTCGTCCCGGAACAAGGGCATCACCTCGACGATTGCGTTGTACCGCACGGGGGCCGCCTTTCTCACCTATGATCGACTCAGACCTCTGAGCCGTCATCCTGCCACAACCGGGGTGGCTGGACTGATCGAGCGCTACCGGATTCGCTCTTACGGGTTCGTCGCTCGACGACCTACGTTTCGTCCCCTGCACCGTGCCCGGATTGTTGTGCCGTCGGTCGGGCGCGTAGATCGTGTTCCGACCGAGTCGAGCGTTCTGTAACTCCTCGTGTCGCGATCCTAAGAACTTGGCCGTCTTCAGCAGGTTGTCTCGCTCCGGTCCTGCTGGTTTGAGCCGAGCCACAACGCTGTATACGGCGGCCTTGGCCGCACACTGCGACTCCATGTCGCCCTTCGTCTGCGCCTCGATTTCAGCGAGCGCGTCCCGGATGATCTCGTCGGACCGTGGGGCGACAACGACGACTTTCGATTGCTCGCCAGTAGACTCCCGCGCGGGCCAACCCCGCCACTCCCATTCGCTCGCGCACCCGGGCAGGTGCTTGCCGTCCTTCTCGCGTAACCTGAACCGATCTCCCTCAACTTCGCGGTGCAGAAAGCCGGCCTTCATGAGGCAGTGCCACCATTGGCATACGTATGTCCGGGTCGTTCCAAGTTGTGCAGCGGCCCACTCGCAACCCATGAAGAACGGCCGGTCATGGTGGTAGCGTTGCAGCCGGATCAGCAGAGCCACGAACTGCGGCAACACCTCGCTACGTTCGTAACGGAGTCGTTCCCGGTTCGTTACAGCGTACTTCAATGCCTCCAGCGCAATGGCTCTGCACTCAGCCAACTCATCCCCGGACACCTCACGAGCGTCTTCCACCAGTTCCGCAATCACGTCAATTTCTTCTACGTCGCTTGACGACGCCGCCGCAGGCGCTACCCTGGACATCGCAGATCCCTTCGCGCGGCTCTGAGTCCCACTCTTTTTCTAGGGGGGTCGGACTCTCGGCCGCGCCTGCATTGGTGGACACAGAACTTCACAACGGGACCACCCCGTTGCGCATTTCAATCGTTCCTCGGGGGAGAAAGCCCAAGCGGGATGCTTGCGGCTCAGAGATTTGACTCGGCTCGTTCAGTTCGTCTCGGCGGGCACCAGCAACATCTCGACGCAGCGCTCGAATTCACGCTCCAAGCTCACACCCACGACCGGCGTTGTACGGAAGCCCATCCGCTTCAGTTCCGCGTCGAACGTGTTCACGGCAGAGGGCGGGAAGAACTCGTTCGACGCCTTCCGGCCGATGAGAATGAGGTTGGTGTTCCCGCGTTTGAACTCGGCCAGGAGTTCTTCCGGCTGCGCGAACCAGAGCCGGTCGAGCAACTCTTTCATGTCCTCCGGGTCAATCTTGAAGCGCTTGTGGAGCAAGCGCGCGACCCGGATGGTGACGACCTGACACAGTGAGTAGCGCGCGGTGTTCCGCACTCCCGGTGTTGCAGGGATCAACGGCTCACGGCCCTTGGTGTAGCGGCCTTGGTAAACCTCCTTGAAGGGGACGTGGGCCGCTTCGACCAAGTCGCCGATGCCAACTTCGAGCCGAGCGTTTTCCATCGAGTTCCCCTCCCGGAAACTGGAAGCCTGTTCACGTAGGTTCTTCCCTGTAGTTTCGCGCGTCAATCGGGATTGTCAACTGCCCCGATTGCGATTCGCCAAAATTGCAAAAGACCCCTAGGAATTCGCACATTTGCAACATATCCAAATCCAAGTTCTCCGAGTCCGTCGCGCGGTTCGACGATACGCCCCTCGTTGCCGAGTTGCTCGCGTGGTGTCACCGTCGGGGGAGTTGAGATGTTCGACTCGCCGGACGTTCTCTCAGTGCCTACCGATCCCGTGAGCAACGCGCTCCGAACTCCGGAACGCTACGCGGTCTGCCGGTGAGTCGAACATCTCAACACCCCCGACGGTAACACAGCGCGGGAGATTTGGTCACGTCGGAGTCAAGATTTCGGCGCGCGCATGAAATGCCGTAGCACGCGCTGGAGTTCGATATGGCCGCGAAACGGCTCGGCGCGGTAGAAGACTCAGCGGAGAAGAGTTTTCGCACTAGCGGCGCGCTAATCGCGTTTCAGGGCACTTCTGGTGCGCTTCCCGAGAGGGTTCGGGAAGGGGTACTTATGATACACTCTCGTTGAGACATGCAAACGTGTCTGCGATGGTTGCCGGGCTCAGAAGTCTGAGCCCGGTACGTCAACTGTGGTTCCATTCGAGGCACCCGAGCCAGCACCGCACGTCGCCTGGGATCTCGCGGCCGTCCGCGTACTCAAGCAGGTGGCTGTTCCAGTCAAGCCCTTGAAGCGCCAGTTCCGCTTGCCGGACGTCTTCCGCGTTCCGCAGGTCCAAGCCGGGGGCGATTCCGGTCCCCCCGTTGGGGAGGGCGACGTTCGGGTGCCGAACGAACGAGTAGACGTTGACGACTTCGGGCTTCTTGCACCGCGGGAGACTGACGGAGCGTGTCCACCGGACGAGGAACGACCGCTCGGAGCCGCCCTTGAAGAACACCTGGACGGCCGCGAGCCGAGTTTGCCCACGCTTGACGATCAGCACCCGAACGTCGTCGATCAAGGTGGCGAGGGACTGGCGCAGGCGCTCGGGCTCCGTCTGCCCCATCAACTCGACGGCCTCTTCCCATCGGGCCGGGAGCGGGTTCGTGGCTTCGGCCCGGACGTGCGAGAGTTCCCTGACCGCTGCTCGCCGCTCGCGGTCGTACTCGTCAACCTTCCCCGCCCAGGTCGCGTTCTCCGGGTCGGCTTCGAACCGCTCGACCGCGACCTTCAGCTTCCGCTCAATCGCAGACACCTTCGCGGTCGCATCGGCGAGCAGTCCGGCGGTCGGGTCGGTGAAGAGGTCGGCCGACGCCAGTTCGCGCATCCGCTTGAGGAGTGCGGCTTGCAAGACGTCGAGCGGGAACGTTCGGCGGTGCGTGTCGCCGCGCGGGTCTTCAAAGCCCTTCTGGCTCACAACGTGGTGCCGACCGCGCCTTGATGGTGTACATCGGGCAGTCGTCGAGCGCGTCCGTGAGCATCCCGGAGAACGAGTGGACGATGCGGGCCGCCCGTCGCCCCCTACCGCGAATGTCCGGGTGCGTCGAGCGCTCGACTCGTCCGCTCCGGACGCGCTCGAAGAGTGCGTCGCTCACGACGCGCGGCCAGTAGTCGCAGATCGGTTCACCGTCGATCTCTCTGCGGTGCCGCCCCTTTGTCGGCTGGTACTCACCGAGCACGGAACGATCCATGATGATCTTCTGGACGTAGCTTCGGACCCACTCGCCCTTCCTCCCGATGGCCGGCACCTTCAACTCGTTCAGATGCCGCGTAATCTTTGGGGTACTCCAGCCGTTCGCGGCCAACTTGTAGATCGTCCGCACCGCGTCAGCCGCACCGGGGATGAGAACGTGCTTTCCGTTCTCGATCTTCACCCACGCGGGATGTAGGTTCTTGCCCATCGGTTCCTTCGACTCGCGGGCGCGGTTCTTGATCTCCTTCCACGCTTGCCCGCACAGGTCACTCTTGCGAGCGCTCTCCCCGTGGCCGCGGAACGTCTCCATCAGCATCATCAGGGTTCGGCCCAGATCCATTCCCTCTTGGTAGACCATCTCGGTGGGCGACAGCGTGACGATGCGGACACCCGCGCGGATGATGTCGTACATGAACGGGAGGGCTTCCTCCGGGTGCTCGCGCGACAGGCGGTCAACGCTCTCGACGATCAGCCACGCACCCGACGGTACGCGACCGCGCTTCACCAAGTCGAGGAACTGTGCGAGCGCGTTCCGCTTGTCGCTCCGGTGCTTCCCCCGGAAGCCGCTCACGCCCGAATCGACCAGCGACAACGACGTGTCGAGCTTCACGGCAGGGTGACGCTTCAACCAGTCGTCGCGGAGGGCATTTTGCCGGCGGATCGAGTCACCGTCGGCTTGAGCGGCTGAACTGAATCGGGTGTAACTGAACGCGACTTCTGAGTTGGCCACGGCTTGCACTCACGCGGGAAAGGCCAGAAAACCCCTGTGAATCAAGCGTATCATGCGGTGATAGTCTTGTCTACAGCCCGTGGGTGCTGTGCAGTACGACCGTCCTGCGGGGCAAGACGGTGACGTGCTTCCACTCGATCAAGGACGACGTGACCAACGCCGGCGCGACGGTCGTGGACCGCGAGGTGGTCGTGGACGGCAACGTCATCACCAGCCGCAAGCCCGACGACCTCCCGGCGTTCGTGGGGGCGATCATGGACGCGCTGCGGAAGGGGTGAGCAATGACCGAAGCGGAGTGGCTTAATACTGAGAAACCACCCGGCCTGTTGCTGGGTGCACTACAGGGCAACTTTCGTCGCCAAATCAGTGACCGCCGACTGCGACTGTTCATTTGCGGCTGTGTCCGGCAACTGCCAGACCATTTGTGGCCGGACGACCTCTCGCCGCTCGTTGATTACACAGAGGCCTTCGCTGACGGAAGTATTTCGCTCGATGACGTGAATGCGTTCCGTGGTCGTAGCGAACCTCGCCATTCGGATGACCGCTCAACCCGATTCAAGCAATGCCTTCAGGAGCGACTCCTTGCCGGGCGAAAACTACTTTGGACGATGGCAGCCGCACAAGCCACAGAGGTCGTCGAGTTCCGTAGCGGGTTGACTTTCGGACAAGGGGGAAACTACTCCCGCATCTTGCGAGAGTGGTCGCAATCGCAATCGACGGCAGAAGAACGGCGGTTCATCTCTTCAATCGTCCGCGATATCTTCGGCAACCCATTCCGCCCCGTGGCGTTCTCGCCGGAGTGGCGAACGTCCACCGCAATCGCCGTCGCGCAGCAGATGTACAAGTCGCGCGACTTTAGCGCCATGCCGATTCTCGCGGATGCCCTCCAAGACGCGGGGTGCGACAGCGGCGACGTGCTGGCGCACTGCCGCGGGCCGGGGCCGCACGTCCGCGGGTGCTGGGTCGTCGACCTGGTGCTGGGCAGGGAGTAGGTGCTTGTAGCCCCGGACGGGGCGGCGGATGGTAGCCAGGGGTGGAGCGAGTCTTCGAGCGGGAACCCCTGGTCCGGGGCGATCCGCGTCGCGCCGGGGACCAGGGGTTTGCCCGAAGCGGGCCGCACCCCTGGCTACCATC
>NZ_JBHYGG010000263.1:28729-45873 GCF_051859125.1 Gemmata sp. | reverse complement strand
TCACCCCTCGCTCGGCGCTCGGGCTCGGACCAGACCGATCGTGTCGGTGCCACGAGCCACGGGTTCATCCCCGTGGCTTTTTTGCGCGCCTTGCTCCGTGCCAGAGGTGTGCGACACGCGCGACCGGGTGGCACAGCGCGTGTCGTGGCCGCACACCGATCCGGCCCTGGAAATCCCGGGCGATCGCGGAAAGCGGATATTTTTGACCTGTTTTGTGCGATCCGGCCGCGTTCACGGCTCGGCGGTACGGCGCTTGCTTTTGGCTCCGGCACCGACACCGCGAGCGATCGACCGAGCGATCCCAGAGAGGACGGTCGCGGTCCCGCGGGCGGGAGCGGCCCCCAGCCACCAGGGGCCGCTTCCCAAATCACCGGGTGGCGAGCGAGTGAGCCATGAACCTGTTGCCAGCCTGGGACCACGGGGAACTCATCGTCCGTTCCGCTCTGATCGCCGCGGCCGCACTGGGCTCGGTGTCCGTCGTCGTGTGCGGGGCCGTGTTCGCGCTGACCGGCGGCCTCGGCCACGCCCCGAAGACCGCAGCGGTGCCGGCCCCGGCGAAGCCCGCTCGGGCCCAACCGGTCCGGGGGCAAGGGTCGCTGGCCGCCGCAGTGTGAGCCGCCGCGCCGCCCGCACGGCCGCTCGCCCCGGGCGCTCCTGGGCGGGAAGGCGGCCGGGTGCGAGTCCGTGCCGTGCGGGCGGCGTGCGTGTCCGACAAACCAGACCCTCAACGCGCACCGCACCGGGGTGCCCCTCGCAAGGAGACCGCACATGACCGATAGCGTGACGCCGGCGTTCTTGAAGACCCTGGCGTTCTTCGCCCCGGCGACGGACGAGGAGTTGCAGTTGCTGGTGCCCGCGGCCCAGGTCGAGCAGTACCCCGCGGGCGCGACGATCTTCCGCGAGGGGGACCACCTGAGCCACGTCTTCATTGTGACCGCGGGCACGGTCGCGCTGGAGGTCACCGGCCACGACCACAACGCGCACCGGGTGCAGACCGTCTCGACGGGGGAGCTGCTCGGCTGGTCGCCGGTACTCGGGCCGGGGCCGATGACGGCAACCGCACACGCGGCGACGCTGGTGCGGGTGGTCGCGCTCGACGCCGGGGTGCTTGTGAACCTCTGCACCGCGGACCCGCGGTTCGGCTACCACTTCATGCGGCGGACCGCGGCCGCCCTCGCGGCCCGGCTGAGCGCGACCCGGTTGCACCTGCTCGATGCCCCCGGTCACGCGGCCCGTCACGCCGGCGCGCGGTGGTGACGGGGGCAGCGACTACCCCCACGGCTCGGGCTCGGTTGCGAGGTAGCCGGCCGCGGCGAACACCATCGCCGCGTGGTGGTGCCAGCCGGCCCAGGTCCGGCCCTCGAAGTGGTCCAGCCCGAGTCGGCCCTTGAGCCACTCGAACCGTTCGCCCGCCGCGGCGAGCGGATCGGCCGTGCTCTCGGTCAGGCGGACGCCGCGCTCGGCGAGTGCCTCGGCGAACCCGTCCGCGGTCGCGTACCCCTCGTCCACGGCGGCCGCCGGGGCGTTCCACCCCTCCTCGCGAAGCTCGTCGAGCAGCGACAGCGCGATGGCCCCCTTTGGGGTCGGCGCGCGCCACCCCTCGGGCACGGTGCGGGCCGCGAGGTCCGGGAACTCCCGGAGCCAGTAGCTCGGCAGGTACAACCGGACCGCGAGGGGGGCGTACCCGAAGTCGCCGGCGACGCCGACCACCACCGCCACCTGGCAGTTCACCTTCCGCCCGATCGACCGGGCCAGTTGCCGCTGCGTGCCCACCGAGTTCCGCCCCTTCTTGAGCAGCACGCCGTCGTGAACCACCCAGGTCGCGGCCCCCTCACGGACCGCCGCCAGGAGGCTTTCGCGGTAGCGGACCAGCACCTCCTTGTGCTCCCACGGGCTGTCGGTCACGAAGTGCTGGAGGGCCTGCCCGAGGTTGACCCCCGACTTGAACCGCGTCAGCGCGGCGGCGATGGCCTCGACGTTCTTCCGCTCGGGGGCGATCAACAGGCCGCGGACGTACAGCCGGAACCACTCGCGCTGGTCGACCCGGGCGAACAGGTCGTCGAACTGCGAGATGTAGTCGGCGAACCGCTGCTGGTCCGGGTCGTGGCTGATTGTGGCGTACTCGCGTTGCACTGGCCGCCCCCGCAGGTCCATGATCGGGGAAAAGTCACTTAACTACTCAAGATACTATTATTTCACGGAGCACCTTACTTTGCAAGGGCACGGTCGCGCGATCGGTTCAGGAGCCGCCTCACTTTGTCAGTTCACCGATTCGCGAAGTAATGAGCCAGGGGCGCAATCGGCGCACAAAAGTTGACCCGCGCGTGGGGGTGGTATGATTGGCCCTGCTTCCCACCCGCCGAACCGAATCCCGTCCCTTCTCTTCCCCGCCCCGGAGCCCGCAACATGCGATCCCCCGCCCCGCTGCTCGCCGCCGCTCTCGCGGCCGCGCTCGCCCCCGCACCCGCGTTGGCGCAGGCGCCGTCCGGACCCGCGCCGGTGAAGGTGTTCGTCCTCGCCGGTCAATCGAACATGGAGGGGAAGGCCCCGAACACGCTGCTCGACTCGCAGGCCGCCGACCCGAAGACGAAGGAGCTGTTCGCGCACCTCCGCAAGGACGGCAAGTGGGTCGTCCGCGACGACGTGTTCATCAAGTTCCTCGACCGCAAGGGGCCGCTGACGATCGGCTTCGGTTCGCCGAACCGCACCGGGCCGGAGCTGGAGTTCGGCACCGCGGTCGGCAACCACTTCGAGGAGCCGGTGCTGCTCATCAAGACCGCGTGGGGCGGGCACTCGCTGTACAAGAACTTCCGCCCGCCGTCCGCCGGGCTGCCGGCCGCCGAACTGCTCCAGAGCGAACTCGACCGGCTCCAGGCCGGGGCGAAGAAGTCCAACGAGAAGACCAAGAAGGACGCGCCGCTGCCGACGCTCGACGACGTCAAGAAGGGGTACGGCGCGTCGTACCGCATGATGCTCGCCGAGGTGAAGGAGGCGACCGCGAACGCCGGCACGCTGTTCCCGGCGCTCAAGGGCCGGCCGCTCCAGATCGCCGGGTTCGTGTGGTTCCAGGGGTGGAACGACCAGTACAACGGGGCCGAGGCCGAGTACGAGGTGAACCTGAAGCACCTGATCAACGACGTGCGGAAGGACTTCGGCGCGCCAAAGCTGCCGGTGGTGATCGCGGCGATGGGGCAGAACGGCTCGAAGCCCGCGGCCGGCCCGATGCTCGCGATCCAGAAGGCGCAGATGGCGATGAACGACGTGCCCGAGTTCAAGGGGACGGTGAAGGCGTTCTGCACCGACGTACTCGTGGACAAGGCCGCGGAGGAGCTGTTCCCGAAGTGGCGCGAGAACCCGGAGCAGTGGAAGCTGGTCGGTGGCGACGGCGGCTACCACTACTTCGGCAGCGCGATCTGGTTCAACCGCATCGGCAAGGCGTCGGCCGACGCGATGCTCGAACTGCTCAAGGAGCAGAAGTAGCTCCGGGGCGCCCGCGGCGCGTCACCCGAGCCGCTGGGGTGACGCGCCGCGGACGCCGCTGCGGACCGCGAGCCAGCCGCCGACCGCGAACGCCACGCCCGACGCGAGGAAGGCCGCGTCCCAGACCAGGTGGCCCTCGGTCTCCGTGACGTGGTGCAGGTGCAGGACGTGGTGGTCGATCACCCCTTCGACCAGGTTGAACAATCCCCAACCGAGGAACAGCGAGCCGACGAACGCCCGCGTCGAGAGCGGCACGGTGCGGTCCTGGGCCGCCCGCCACAGCAGCGCGAGGCCGCCGGCCGTTGTGCACCAGGTGACGGCGTGGAACACGCCGTCCCAGAACATGTTGATCTCGAGGTTCACGACCGCCGTCGCCGGGTCCACGCCGACCTTCGGGTACCTGGCGGTCAGCATGTGGTGGACCTGGAGGATCTGGTGGAACACGATCCCGTCCACGAACCCGCCCATGCCGATGCCCAGGAGCGTCCCCGCGACCACGACGGGCCGCGGGCTGCCGGTTGCCGCCATGTCACGCTCCGGGGTTCGAGTCGGGGGCTTCGGTGCGTTCACTTGGGGCCGCCGGCAGGCCGAAGTGGACCAGGGCGACCAGGGCGGCGAGCACCGGGAACGGGAGGAGCACCAGGAGCAGGTTCGCGCCGAAGTCGGCGCTGAGCGTGGCCGCGCGGACGCGCTCGCCCGTCGCCGTGTCGCAGAGCGGGCACGCGGCGGCCGGTGCGGTGCAGGCCAGCGCGGCTGCGGCAACGAAGGCGAGTCGGATCGGTGTGAGCACCGGGTTGCCCCCCGCGGGTCGGGTCGAACCGGCCCATCGTACCGACGGGGTAAGGTTCGGGTGTCAGGGCGAGCCGCAAACCGCGCGCCGGGCCGCCGCGGTCAGCCGCCCGCTGTCAGCCGCTCGATCAAGCGGGCCACTTGCTCCTCGATCTCGGGAAGCGCCACATCCGGGGTCGCGAAGTCGACGTCGTGGACGTGCCAGAACTCGACCTTCTCGGCCCATGCCGGGTGCCGCTCGGCCACGAGCGGGCGGTGCTCGGCGTCCTTCAGTGCGACGACGAGGTGCGCGGCCGCGAAGTTGTCGTGCGTCACCGACGCGGGCATCCGCAGGTACGCCTCGTGTTCGATGCCGAGGGCCGCGAGCCGCGCGACGGTCGAGCGAGCGAGCGGCCCGTGGTTGTTCACCCCGCGTTCGATGGCCAGCCCGCGGGACGTCGCCCGCCACGGCAGGCCGGCCGCCGCGGCGCGGTGGTTGAACACCGCCTCCGCGTGCCGGGACCGGTAGTAGTTGCCGGTGCAGAGGAAGAGAACCGTCTGGTGCGCGTCTGCCATCGCCGTCCGCCCTCCCGCGTGGGTGGTTAGTGTTCGGTCCGCACCGCGGCGTCCGCGGCCGCGACGGCCGCGACGAACGCCGCGAGTTTCTCCGCGTCGAGGCGGCCGCCGGTGCGGAGGCCCGAGCACACGTCCACGCCGAACGGCCGCACGGCCCGGATCGCCTCGCCGACGTTCGCGGGGTTCAGCCCGCCGGCCAGGAACACCGGCACCGGCACCGCCTCGACCACGCGCCGGCTCACGGCCCAGTCGTGCGTGCGGCCGGTGCCGCCGAGGAGCTTGACCGCGAGCCGCTGGTCGCCCGAGTCGAGCAGGATCGCGTCGGCCCCGGCACCGGCGGCGCGGCACGCCTCGGCGACCGCGTCGCCGCCGGTAACGTGGATCACCTGAACGAGTGCGACCCCCGGCAGGGCGGCCCGCAGGTCGCGGTAGGTGCCGTGTTCGAGCCGGTCCACGAGTTGGAGCGTGTTCGTCCGGCACCGCCGCTGCTGGTCGACGATTGCGTCGGCCCGCGGCTCACTGGTGAGCAGGAACGTCGCGACCGGCGGGGGGACCGTCGCGGCGACCTCGGCAATGAGCGGTTCGGGGATCGGACCGGGGCCGCTGGGCATCGCCGAGACGAGGCCCAGCGCGTCGGCCCCGTTCGCGACCGCGAGCCGGGCCTCCGCAACGCTCGAGATGCAGCACACCTTCACGCGGGTCCGGCCGGTCACGGTCACCTCCGTGGTCCTCAACGGCCGCTCTCACTCGGCGGGCCGCGGGCGCTTGAACGGGTTGTTGAGGCCGGCGTCGTAGACCACCACCTCGCCCGTGGTCAGGGTGTAGCGGACCGCGGCGGGGTCGTCCTCGCGGCCGGCGACGTTCTCCTCGTACGTGACCTCGCCGAGGACGTGCGAGAGCGACAGGGCGACCCGCGCCGGGTCGGCCCCGGCCCGCACCGCGGCGTTCCACACGTCCTCCGGGGTCACCGCCCGCCCGAGCGACTCGATCCGCACCACCAGCCCGGGCCTGTCGGCCGCCGCCTCGCCTGCCATGTCCGTCACCCCGCCGTCGAACCGGCGGTACGGGAGAGGACCGCCACACGTTCAAGGTAGCCCGCGCGCCGCGGTGCGAGAAGGCGGGGTTGTCCCGTCGCGTCACGCGAAGAAGCCGGTGAGCCGGTTCGCGAGCCAGGCGCGGAACTCGGGCGTGGTCGGCGGGCAGTGCTTGCACCCCGCGATCACCTCGCCGTCGGCGTGCGGGACCAGAGCCTTGATGCGCCGCACCACGGCGTCGCCCGGGAACGAGATGTCGTCGGCCGCGCCGAGCACCAGCACCGGCATCGCCAGCTTCCGGAGGTCGGCGTCGGTCGCGAGCGGCGGGATCCGCATGTCCACCGGCATGTCGCCGAGCGCCTCGCCGGTGTACGCGGCCCAGTCCGCGTCCCAGGTCGTGAACAGCGGCTCGACGAGCCGGCGCAGGTTCCGCTCGGAGCGCCGGAGCCGGTACCGGAGCATCGGCAGTGCCATGCGGGTCAGCCCCTTCCAGTGCGACCCGCTGGCGACCCCGGCCGGAACCAGCAGCGCCAGCTTGCGGACGCGGTCCGGGGCCGCACCCGCCGCGAGTCGCGCCACGAACCCGCCCCAGCTCACGCCGAACAGGTTCACCGCACCCAGGCCGAGCCCGTCGAGTACGTCGAGCAGCCACCGCGCGGCCGAGTCGTCGTTCAGCGGCAGCTTCACCTGCGGCCCGCGAACGGACTGGCCCGGGAGGTCCGGTGCGATCAGGCGGAACGACGCCGCGAGTGGCCCGAGTTCGGACAGCAGGTGGGCGGAACCGGTTCGCATGGCGTGCAGGCACACCAGCGGCGGGGCGTCGCTCGGGCCGGCGAGCAGGACGTGACTCGGCCCGTGCCGCGTCGGCACCTCGCGGCTCTCCGTCGGCACCCCGGTGCGGGCGCGGAACCGCTCGAACCAGCGCTCGAGCCGCGCCCGTGCCGCCTCGTTCTTCCACGCGACACTTCCCACGGTACCCCTCCGTTAACGCGCGACCCGGGGAAGGGATAGCGATTCACCGGGGCGATTGGAATGGATTTTGCGGAACACTCGGTGCCGACCCCGGACCAACGGACCCGGGCGAGGCCGATCCTTCATTCCCACCATCCCGTTGCGAGTGGCGCTCACATGCAACCGTCATCCATACCCCTGACCGCCCGGGCCGGCGAACCGAACCCCGAGTTGTTGCGCCAGTACGGCTGGTCGGTCGGCGCGTCCAACGGCCCGTACTGCGTCGCGTGGCGCGGCCGCGACGAGGTCGTGCTGGAGTGGACCGCGGACGGCTGGCACTACCTCGGTGGCCGCGGGGCCGTGGGCGAACTGTGACCGCGGCGCCCCACCTTCACCATTTACGCGACCGCGGCCCGCGGTCTCACTCCCGACACCAGAACGACCCCAACACCAGGAACCCACCGATGAGCCTTACGCCTCGCGAGCCCGCCGCAATCGAATCGTATCCGACCTTTTGGGCCCAGGCCGACGCACCGCGGCCACCCGCGGCCCCGGTCGCCGTGCCCCCGCAGCGGGCCTACGAGGCGTTCGTGACATGGTGCGAAGCGGACTTCCCGGTGCAGTCGACGAACAGCAACGCCTGACCAACGAAGCGGCCGCCGGGGTAACCCCGGCGGCCGCTGTGCTCTCACATCACGCGGTCACTTCTTGCGGACCAACTTCATCACCCCGCACCCCGGCCCCTCGACCGGCTTGCCGTCCTTCCACGCGACCCCAGCGATCTCGATGGCGTCGTCGCCGGCGAACGTGATCGTCCCCTCGTGCATGTGCATGTCCCTGGCCGGGTCGAGGTTCGTCCCGCCCGCGAACAGGAACTTGATCTGGTTCGCGGGCGACTTCGGGTCGGCCTTCAGCCGCGGCTGGTTGCCGAGCGCGCAGTAGTGCGTCATCACGAGCTCGCCCTTGTCGAGGTGGTACACTGAGATCATCTCGTGCGCCTCGCCCGGGAAGAGCGTCTCGTGGACCGCGGACCCGGCCGCGGTGACGCGGATCACCGACACGACCTGGTCGGTCGGCTTCCCGTCCTTGTCGGTGTTCACCCAGGTGCCGGCCAGCTTCTTGAGCCGCTCCAGCCCGGCGTGCGACGGGGCGGCCGGGGCCGCGGCCACGTCCGCCTTTTCCTCGGCGCGGCCGCCGGTCCCCAGGGCGATGAGCACGAGGCCGCCGAGCAGGATCCGCTTCGTCATGTCGTTCTCCGCGTGGTGCGAGCAAGGAGTCTTGCACCCGAGTGTGTAGTGTACCCGCGTTCTCTATCGGCACCCGCGGGGGGCGACTTGACGCTTCCCGCGAAATCATGAACCGGCGGCCACTACTGGGTCAGCGCCCGGCGGCTCCGGGAGGCGGACGAAGGGAGGAGGGCGGGGAGGTGAGCGAGAAGGGCTGCACGGGCGGGTGCCGGGCGGGGGGCCCGCCGGCGTGATTGCGAGGTCACGCCACCCCGCGGGCGTGCGGCCCACCCGCGGGGCGGTCCCGCGGCTCACTCGGGCTCGGTCGCGGCACTCCACTGGTTCGCCAGCAGCAGCCAGGTCTTGCCGCTCGTCCGGTCGATCCGGAACGCCATCCACTCCTTCTGTCCCGCGACCATGGTGACGTCGTAGTCGCCGGCCGGGACCGGGCCGGTCTCCCGGAGGAGGACGAACTTGTCGCCGCCCAGGTGCCACGCGGCACCGGTCGCGGTGTGGAACCGCAGGACGTGGAGCTGGTCCCCGACCCGGGTGTGGCGGAGCGAGTACCCGGGGGCGGGCTTGGCGGGGTTGCCCTTCGCGGGCGGCTCCTTGATCGGCGTCCACTTCCCGCCCTGAACGAGCCAGGTCGCCCCGGTCGCCCGGTCGACCCGCACGGCGAGCAGCACCCCGGCCGGAATCAGGAGCACGTCGTAGTCGCCGGCCGGCGGCGCGGCGGCCTCCTCCAACTTTTCCCACCGCCCGTCGCTGAGCTGCCACGCCTCGCCGGTTCCGGGTCGGAACCGGACGCACTTGTAGGTATCGCCGACGCCGACGCTTCTCAGTTCGAACGCTTTTGCGGCGGGCCTGTCGTCGCACCGGGCCGCGGGGGCGGCCGCGAGGGCCAGTGCGAGGCCGAGGTACATGGGCGGGGCCGGGAAACGCATGGGACCCTCAGGGGCGTGGCGGGAGACGCGCCAAGGCGCGACCGCCAGCGTATCAAACGGGCCCGCGGTTGCAAGGCCCCGGTCCGCGACCGGGGCCGCCGCGCGGCGGCGGTCACCCGTCCTTCCACTTCACGAACGCCTCGAGCGCGAAGTACTCGGGCAGGCCGAGGGCGTCGTAGGTCTTCGCGGTGCCGATGTTCCGGTCCTCGGCCCGCTGCCAGAACTCGCGGCGGTCGGTGCCGCCCGGGAACATCGCCTTGTCCTTCTGCGACTGGTGCCGGAAGATCGCCTGCTTCTTCCGCTCCAGCACCTCGGGGCTCAGCGGCACGGCCATCTCGATCTCGTGCGCCTCCCACTCCTCCCACGCGCCCTTGTACAGCCACACGTCGAACGGCGGGGCGGCCGGCTCGGCGGCCCGGATCTGCCGCGCCGCGGCGAACACCGCCTCGGCGCACATGCGGTGCGTGCCGTGCGGGTCGCTCAGCTCGCCGGCGACGTAGATCTGCGCCGGCTTCAGCCGCCGCATGAGCGCCGCGATGTCCTCCACGTCCTGCGGCTGGATCGGCAGCTTGGTCTTGGTGCCGGTCTGGTAGAACCGGAGGTTCATGAACTCCAGTTGCTCGGGCGGGATGCCGCACGCGCGGGCCGCGGCGCGGGCCTCGGTGGCGCGGATCAGCCCCTTCACCTTGAGCACCTCGTCCGAGTCGGCCTGGGCCGCCTGCTTCTCGTCGAGGAACTTGTACACCCGCGCCTTGATGCCCCCGGCGACCGCCCGCTCGGGGGTGCCGAACGCGGCGAGGAACTCGTCCACGAAGTCCACGAACCGCCGGGCGTCGTGGTCGAACACCGCGATGTTCCCGCTCGTCATGTACGCGACGTGGACCCGGTGCCCCTGCTCGACCAGCCGGATGACCGTGCCGCCCATGCTGATGACGTCGTCGTCCGGGTGCGGGGAGAACACGAGGACCGTCTTCGGCCCCTGGCTGTCGCCCCTGCCGAGGGTGGGAGAGGGGGAGAAGGGGAGAGTGGGAGACGAAGACCCGGCCGGGGTGTTCTCTCCCCCTCTCCCACTCTGCGTGTCTCCCCCTCTGTTCGACACGCGGCCGGCCGGGTACGGCGCGATGGTCGCCATGCGGTCGTGGAACACCTCCTCGCCGATCCGCTCGGCCGGCCCCATCTCGCGGAGCAGCTCGTACATGTGGTGGTCGCGGAAGTCGTCGTCGTTGAGCTTCTGGAGCCCCTTCTTGACGGTCAGCGCGAGGTGGACGACGGCCTTGCGGACGAGGTCCGGGGTCCAGTCGCACGGCCCGACCTCCCAGGGCCGCTTGATCGCCGTGAGTTCCGCGGCGGCGGCCTCGTCGAGCACGACGGTCGCGTCCGGGTGCTCCTGGAGGAAGCTCGCGGAGATGGCCTCGGTCGGCGGCTGCTCGAGCGCCTTGTAGACGATGCCGGCCTTGTGCTCGCCGTAGGCCATCATGAAGATGCGGCGCGCGTCGAGGATGCTCGCCACGCCCATGGTGATCGCCTGGTGCGGGACGTTCTCCTCGCCGAAGAACCCGCTGGCCGCGTCGCGGCGGGTAATGCTGTCGAGGGTCACCTTGCGGGTGCGGGAGTTCCGCGGGCTGCCGGGCTCGTTGAACGCGATGTGCCCGGTGCGGCCGATGCCGAGGACCTGCACGTCGATGCCGCCGGCCGCCTTGATCTTCTTCTCGTACTCGACGCAGAACGCGTCCACCTCCTCGGCCGCGACGGTGCCGTCGGGGATGTGGATGTTGTTCCACGGGATGTTGACGTGGTTGAACAGCGTCTCGTGCATCCACCGGAAGTAGGAGTGCTGCGACTCCCGGGGCATCGGGAGGTACTCGTCGAGGTTGAACGTGACGACCCGTGACAGGTCGAGCCCCTCGTCCCGGTGGAGCCGGATGAGTTCGCGGTACAGGCCGACGGGGGTGCTGCCGGTGGCGAGCCCGAGGACCGTGGGCTTGCTGGCGGCGTTGCGGGCGCGGACGAGCTTGTCGATCTCGCGGGCGACGTACTTCGCGGCCGCTCCGGGCGTGGGGAACAGGACCGCGGGCGTGCGGGTGTGCGGCAGCGGGTGGAGCGCGGGCATGACGAACCCCTGGCGAGCCGGGTGACGTAAGTCCCCGGAGACGGAAGCGAGTGAAGGGGTGTTGTACGCGCGAGGGGTGACGCGGCGACCCGCGAAGGCGCTCAGCGGCGTTGCATCGCTGACGTGGGAGGTGTGACGGCGTGGGGGCCTGTGATACAATCAGGCACGGAGGACTTCGCCATGCAGATTCCGATCCTGATCGAACCGGTCGCGGGCAACGGGTTCCGATCCCGGGGCGGCGAGCAGTTCGCGCTTAGCGCCGAGGGTGCGACCCGCGAGGAAGTGGTTGCGAGGCTCCGCGAACAGCTTCAAGCGCGCCTCAGTAGTGGTACGGAAGTCGTCTCACTCGACGTGACGCCGGGGGCGCACCCGCTCGCCCAGTTCGCGGGCATGTGGGCGGACGACGCGCTGTCACAGAACTTTCGGAAGTCGGTCGCGAAGTACCGCCGAAAGGTCGATGCCGACCCGGACCGCCGATGAGCCTGTTCGTACTCGACACCGACACCCTGTCGCTGTTCCAACACGGTCACGCAGCGGTTTGTGCCGCCGTGCGGAATCACCCCGTCACCGAACTGGCGGTTACGGTGCTCACCGTCGAGGAGTAATTGTCCGGCTGGTACAGCGAGTTGCGTCGGGCCAAGAAGCCGGCGACCCTCGCGGCCGTGTACCTGCGGATGTCGCAGACAGTTCAGTTGTTCAGAACCCTCCCGATCCTGTCGTTCACCGAGCCCGCCATTCAGCGGTACGACGCGCTCAAGAAGTTGAAACTCAACATCGGGAAGATGGACCTGCGAATCGCCGCGACCGTGCTCGAAAACGGTGCCACGCTCGTGACGTGCAACCTCGCCGACTTCCTCCAGGTTCCGGGCCTCCTCGTCGAGGACTAGTCGAAGTAGGTCGTCACCCCGGCGTCGCGGGGCCGGGCGGCTCGCCGAGGCGCTTGAGTTCCTCGCGCTCCCACGACTCCCGCTCGTCCACGGGCTCGACGTGGATCATCACCTCCAGGCCCGGCAGCGCCGCGACCAGCGAGGCCTCGACCTCGTGGGCGACGTGGTGCGCCGCCCGCACCGTCAGGTCCCCGTTCACCAGCAGGTGGAACTCCGCGAACCGCCGCTGGCCGGCCCGCCGCGTCCGCAGCATGTGGAACGTCGCCCCCTTCGGCAGGCTCGGCGCGATCGCCGCACGGATCCGGTCCTGCTCCTCCCGCGGCAGCGAGTGGTCCATCAGCCCGTTGAACGACCGCCGCACCAGCTCGCTGCCGGTCCACACGATGTTCAGCCCCACCACGACGGCCAGGATCGGGTCGAGCCACTCGATGCCCGTCAGGAGCACGAGGCCGAGGCCGCCGATCACCCCCACCGAGGTCCACACGTCGGCCATCAGGTGCTGCCCGTCGGCCTCCAGGATGATCGACCCGTGCTTGCGGCCCGTTACCAGCAGGACGCGCGCGACCGCGAAATTCACGCCCGACGCCGCGAGCCCGATGAGCGTGCCGAGTTCCAGGTTCTGGAGCGGCTCGGGGTGCATGAGGCGCTTGACGGCGTACACCGCGGTGCCGAGCCCCGCGACGATGATGAGCACCCCTTCGAGGCCGCTCGAGAAGTACTCGATCTTCTCGTGGCCGAACGTGTGGTTCGGGTCGGCCGGCCGGGCCGCGTACCGCAGTGCGAAGAACGCGGTGAGCGCGGCCATGAGGTTCACGACGCTCTCGAGCGCGTCGGAGAAAAGGCCCACGGAGCCGGTGACGGCGTAGGCCGTTCCCTTCATCGCGATGGTGACGACGGCGGCCGCGATGGAGAGGCGGATCGGGCCGTGCAGGTGGTCGTGTGACATGCGGTGATTGTAGGGAGGTGCGGGCGCCGGCGGGTTGTGGCTGGCGTAGGGAAGTTGCGCTTCAGGCGGGGGGCCGGGCGTGCCGATGATGCCGGTGTCGCAACGCGTGCGGGGGGTGGCATGGCCCGGTTCGGCGTACTCCTGATGGTCGGCCTCCTCGCGGGGTGCTGCGCCCTCCCGCAGGCGTCCCCCCCGCGGCCCGCGCCGGCGCAGCTCCCGGTCGTCCCCCGGGGCACGGTGCAGCCCGACGTGTCGGCGGCGAACCTCGCGCCCGCGGCGCTGTCGCCGGCGCGGCCCGCGAAGTACCGCCAGCTCACCGCGGCCGAGTGCCGGGCGCTCGCCGTTCAGAACGCGGCGCTGGCCGACGACCTCGACAACCACCCCGACAACGAGACCCCGCACAGCCACCCCACGCGGAAGCGGGCCCAGGAGGCGCAGACCTCGAAGTGGGTGCGGGGGTACGCGGCCGACGAGATCCGCAACCGCTCGGCCGGCGACGCGCTGGAGGCGTACTTCAAGCTCGCGGCCGCCGAGGGGCAGTTCGACCTCGTGGCCGGCGCCCACGCGGTGCTGCGGACCCAGCTCCTCGCCGCGGAGAAGGCCATCAAGGTCGGGGCCGCGGACCGGGCCGACGTCGAGCGGCTCCGGCGGCAGCTCCTCGAACTGGAGTCGCAACTGGCGAAGCTCGAGGCGGGCATCGCCGGGCTGAACGCGGGGCTCGCCGGGCTCCTCGGCCTCGACCCGTCGGACCAGACCCCGATCTGGCCGGCCGACCCGCTGCGGGTCGCCGCGGACGTTCCCGACCCCGAGCACGCGGTGCAGGTCGCGATGCGGTGCCGGCCGGACCTGAACCTGTTGCGGGTGCTGTCGGCGAGCGACAACTACGGCGGTCAAATGGCGAAGGCGGTCGTCACCGGGATCAACCCGCTGCTCGGGTCGACCGCGCCGTCGAACCCGATGCTGGCCCCGGTCGTCGCCCTGTTGGGGGCGATGAAGAAGGAGCCGACGAAGGCGGACGCGAAGCTCCAGCGCGAGGTCGAGGCGGCGCTGGCGGCCCGCGAGCGGCAGGCCGAGTCGGAGGTGCGGGCGGCGGTCGCGATGGTGCGGGGGAACCGGCTCGCGGTGGCGGCGAAGGCCGCCGAGGTGCGGAACCACGAGGCCCGCGTCGCCGAGGCCGAGAAGCGCGTCGCGGCGGGCGTGGCGGGCGCACAGGCGGAGCTGACCGTCGCCCGGCTCGACCTGTTCAAGGCCCGCGGCGACCTGCTCCAAGCCGTCACCGACTACCTCACCAGCGACGCGAAGCTGCGACAGGCGACGGGCACGCTGGTGCGGGAGTAGGGCCGAGGTGGTGAGCTGTCGGCAGCGGGTCCGCCGCGCGGTACGATGAATGTCATCTACCGGAGACGCCGATGCCGAACACACATCCCATCGCGGTACAACTGACCGTCACCGTGACCGCGATCATTCACCCCGAGCCCGATGCCGGCGGGTTCTCCGCCGAGATCCCGAGCCTCCCCGGGTGCTACACCCAGGGCGAAACCATTGAGGAGGTCCGGGACAACCTGCGCGAAGCAGCCGAGGCGTGGCTCGCGGCCGCACACGACGGCGCCACGCCCGCCGGGCAGCAGGGTGCGGCATGAGGACCGTCTCCGGCCGCCGCATGTGCCGCATCCTTGAGGGCCGCGGGTGGGTGCTGGTGCGGATCAACGGGAGCCATCACATCTATCGGAACCCATCGACCGGCCGACTCACCACCGTTCCGGTCCACGGCAACACCGACCTCAAGCCCGGAACCCAGCGGAGCATTATGCGCGACGCCGGGCTCACGGACGACGACCTCTGACGCCCCGTACCGATTACTTCTCGTCGAGCAGCACCTTCTTGGCCGGCTTCAGGTGGGCCTCGTCGAGCTTGTTCACCGACCACAGCAGGCCGCGGGTGACGAGGTCGAGGTAGCGGGCGTCGGCGACCGTGTCGTTGTTGTGGCCGAGCGTCGTGCCGAACACCCGGGTCTTGCCGTTGTAGGTGTTCGTCCACGCCACCACCGACTCGTCGGTCCGCTCCTTGCCGTCCTTCGACTTGATCGTCTGCTTCCCCTTCGCGATCGGCTGGGCCGTCTCGTGCAGCTTGCCGGCCTCGTTGTTGTACAGCTCCTCGTTCACCGTCTTCCAGCCGTCCAGCCCCTTCGTGATGGCGCTCTCCTTGTCGACGTACTCGACGTCGATCGGGGCCTGCGGGCCGTGCCGGGTGGTCGCCAGGCCGGTGAACTCGAACCACGGGGTCGCCTTCGGGTACCCCTCGCTCCGGTAGCTGTGCATCCCGCAGTGGACCACGACCGCCGGGAGGCCGTCCTTGTGCGGCTTCAGGATCCGCTCGACGAGCTTCGGGTCCTTCACGTCGGCCGAGCACTCGTCGTGGACCACCACGTCGAACCCCTTGGCCCAGTCCTCCTTCTCGTACACCGGGTTCAGGTGCTTGGTGCCGGTGTCCGGGTCGTACGCGATCGCCCACTGCACGTTGGCGCGGGCCGAGACGCCCTTGGTGAGCAGCTCCTGCTGCTTCTTGTAGTCGTGGCAGCACCCGCCGAGGACGAGCAGGGCGCGGATCGGCTTGTCGTCGTCGGCCGGGGCGGCGGCACCGCCGGGGAGAACGGTCAGGCACGCGGCGACCGCGACGGCGGCGAGCGCGAGGCGGCGGGAGAGCAGGGGCATCGTGTGGGCTCCGGTGGGGGCGTAGCGGGACGCGGGGCGGGGTACACGCGGCATTATCGCCGCCCGCTGCCCCGCTCGCCAGGGGCCGTTTGAGAGTTGTTCGGCGGTCCCCGGCCGGGTACGCTCACGGGTCGAACGCTCCCCTCCCCGGAGACTCGCCCATGGACGCCTGCGCCTGCGCACTCGCGCTACTGATCGCCGCCGACCCCGCCCCCGAGCAACTCGCCAAGGCCCGCGCCGAACTCGCCAGCGAGGCCGTCGAGACCCGCCGCGCCGCGGTGAAGCACCTGAGCCACTCGGACCTGTCCCCGCACCTGTTCGCCGAACTGCTCGGGTGCCTGAGGGACAGGGACGACGAGGTGCGGGCGGCCGCGGCCACCGTTCTCGGCACCCTGGGCGCGAAGTCCGAGACCGCGATCCCGGTCCTGGTCGCCCAGTTGGAGAAGGACAGCTTCAAGGAGGCCCGCGAGACCGCGGCGCGGGCGCTCGGCCGGCTCGGGAAGTCGACCCCGGCCGACCGCACGGCCGTGCCGGCGCTCAAGAAGGCGGCCGCGGACGACCCCGACCCGGTGACCCGGGCCGTCGCGCACGGGGCGCTGGCGATGCTCGACGCCGACCCGGCCGCGCAGGTCGCGGCGCTGCGGAAGTACCTCGCGAGCGACGAGCCGCTCGTGCGGATGAAGGCGGCGCACGCCGCGGGGATGCTCGGCGCGGTCGCGAAGGCCGCGGCCCCGGACATCGTCGCCGCGCTGGGCAAGGGCACCGAGGCGCACCACCGCGGGTACATCGCCCGCGCCCTCGGCAACACCGGCGACCCCGCGTCGCTCCCGGCGCTGGAGAAGGCGCTCAAGGCCGAGACCGACGCTGGCGCGAAGGCCGAGATGCGCGGGGCCATTCAGAAGCTGAAGCAGAAGCCGTGACAAACCACCCGTGAGCTTCGGGTACACTGACGGTTCCCCGCGCAACCCGTGCGCGGCGGTCCATCAAGGGTCCGACTCATGGTTCATCTGGTGCGACTCCGGAGCGCCCTCGCGGTGCTCGCGGTCCTGGCCGCCGCCGCAACCGCCCACGCCAGCGGCGCGAGCTTCGTGCTCACGGCCGAGGGCGCGAAGCTCGGCGCGCCCGAGGACGGCGAGATCCCCAAGTACACCCTCAAGGTCGCGGTCGGGCAGACCGTGACGCTCGCGGCGCAGGGCATGGTGATGCCCCGCGGCGGGGCCGCCGCGCCCGGCGAGCCCGACGCGGCCGCGTGGCTGTTCGACGACGCCGCGTTCCAGCTCGCGCCGCTCGAAAAGGAGAAGGCCGACAAGACCAAGGCGTCCGTCGCGCTGAAGGCGCTGAAGCCCGGCACCACCAAGGTGCGGTTCGTCGGCAACATCCTCGGGTACGAGAAGAAGTACGACGTGGTGGTCGAGGTCCTCGCCGAGAAGAAGTGACGGGCTTTAGTTTGGTGGGGCAGGCAGTATTGGCTGGCGCCCCGCGCGGGGGGGGGCCGCATTGACAGCCCCCCC
>NZ_JBHYGG010000263.1:21242-28719 GCF_051859125.1 Gemmata sp. | reverse complement strand
GAATGCCTGCCCCACCAGAATGCAATCACTTCACCTTCTCGACCGCCTTGTGTGCGGTTTCCTGAAGGAACTGGGCGTAGTCCGCGCCTACGCCGGCCGGGCGGAACGTGTTCCCGACGGCGCTCCGACCGTACAGGAACTCGTAAAAGACGAGCCCGCCGAGGTACTCGCCGGTCGCGTTCGCGTGGTGCCCATCCATCTTGAGCGTCTGCTTGCCGTCGGTCGCCGCGGCCCAGCGCCACCCGACGTGCAGCGAGTGCGTCTGGTCCGGCAGGGCCGGGGCCGTCGCCGCCTTCGGATCGAACTTCGGGTCGGGCTTGTACCCCCACTTCGGGTCGGTGTCCGCGGCGGAGAACGCGTCGCCGACCGGGATGAAGCGGACGTTCAGTTCCTTCGCCATCGTGCGGTACGCGCTCGACAGCCCGTCGTACATCTCCTTCTGCGTCTTCGGCTCGCCGCCCTTGTCGGACGGCTTCGTGAACCTCGGGTCGTCCACGCGGTACGCCCACGTCTCGTGGACCACCACCTCACTGGCCGGCGCGTGCTTCTTGATGAACTCGTACAGGGTCTTCATGCCCGGCTTGTAGTTCGCGAGGTCGTGGCTCTTGATGCTGGCCTGCTGGATGGTGATGACGTCCCACTTCTCGGCGACCAGTTCCTCCGCGAGGCTCTTCCCGGTGCCGTACAGCCCGGCCTTGTCCTTCGGGTCCTTCTCGTGTGCGCCGACTTTGGCGAGGTGCTGGTCCGGCCCGCTGCCGCCGATGACGCACCGGTGGTGGACGAGCGCGTTGCCGTCGGCCTCGACGATCTTGTCGAGGTACTTGGTCGCGTTCTGGGAGAAGCTGTTGCCGACCGTGAGTAGCCGAACGGTCTTCTGCTCGGGCTTGTCCTGCGCGACGAGGACGGCGGGCAACAGCGCAAGACCGAGGAGCAGCGCGGCGAACCTGCAGGTGAGCATGGGCCGAACTCCGGGAGGGGCGGGTGTCTGGGTATCTAACCTCCCGCAACCGAGCGGGTATCGGACGAATCTTCCCGCGATGCAGGGTCTTCTCTTCGTCGGTCGCGCGGCCGCGTACCTCTGCGCCAGCAGATGGGGCACCGGCTCACGTCTTCCCAAGAACCAGATCGACCACCCAACACCCGCGAACGTGAACGCCGTTGGCATCTCGGCAGTGGTTGAGGATGTCGTCGTTGTCGCACCCGGCGTCCTGGAGTGCATCCGCGAGAATCGGCATCGTGCTGAAATCACGGGAGTCGTACATCTGCTGCGCGAGCGCCACCGCCGTTGACGTCCGCCACATACTCTGCACCTCCGTAAGGGGGATGGGCTTCTTTCGTCTGTCACTGCCTCCGCGAAGCGGATTGCCAGTAATGTCGGTGAGCAACTTCAAATACAACCGCCGGAGATGGATCACCGAATCAGATCCTTCGAGGGCTTTGAGCAAGTGCATTGGAGCCTGATACGCAGCGGTCGTGAGTCGCAGAGCAGCAATTTTCCAGAAGTGCAATCCAGAGCCCAGTTCAACTCCGACACAGTTGCTCGCTGCCTGCGGAGCGATTGCATCGACTTTGCTCCAAATCCCCGATTCAGCAGCTTCCTCGACAAGTGCTGTGGTCTTCTGGAGGAACGAATCAGCCTTGGCCTGGGTGGTTCGATGAATGCAGGCAACGGCGAACAGTGCTTCGACTCGACGAGTCAGGCGTCGTGCGGGCGGCAAGGCCATCGAGCGCAGCCACTCCGCTTCCGTCATCGCTCGCCCTCCGTGCCGCCATCATCCCCGATCGCAGGCCGGGTGCAAGTCGTCACATCACCCCTTCGCCGCCCCGTTCTCGCTGCGTGGCTCAGAACTCTGGGCCGAACCTCTCCGCCCGCTCGCGTGTCCATCCCGCGCCTTTCGGCACCGTCGGCAGAGCCTGCCCTGGGTCCACTCGTCGTGGAAAAAAGGCCGCACCCGCGGCCGGGCAGGGGCTCCGGCACCACCCGCGGTCGCTCGTTGCGACCGGGAGACCCGTTCCCATGCACAAGGTTCACGTCAACGTCGGCACCATCGGCCACATCGACCACGGCAAGACGACCCTCACCGCCGCGATCCTCGCGGTCCAGGCCCAGAAGGGGTTGGCGACGGCCAAGCCCTACGACATCGTCGCCAAGGGCGGCACCCGGCGCGACGACACCAAGACCGTCACCATCGTCTCGGCCCACGTCGAGTACGAGACGGACACGCGGCACTACGCCCACGTCGACTGCCCGGGGCACGCCGACTACGTGAAGAACATGATCACCGGCGCCGCCCAGATGGACGGCGCGGTGCTCCTGATCTCCGCCGTGGACGGCCCCATGCCCCAGACCCGCGAGCACGTGCTGCTCGCCCGGCAGGTCGGCGTCCCGCACCTGGTCGTGTTCGTCAACAAGGTCGATCTGGTGAGCGACCCGGACCTGCTCGAACTGGTCGAACTCGAGACGCGCGACCTGCTCACGCGGTACGGGTTCGACGGCGACGCGGTCCCGTTCGTCCGCGGCAACGCCAAGGGCGCGCTCGACCACCCCGGCGACCCGGCGTTCAGCGGGTGCGTCACCGAGTTGCTGAACGCGCTCGACGCGCACGTCCCCGCCCCGGTGCGGGACGTGGACAAGCCGTTCCTCATGGCGGTGGAGGGCGTGTACTCGATCGAGGGGCTCGGCACGGTCGTCACCGGCCTGATCTCGCAGGGCCGAGTGGGCGTCGGCGACAAGGTGGAGGTGGTCGGCAACGGGGACGCCGTCGAGTCGGTGGTCACCGGGGTCGAGCAGTTCCACAAGCCACTGCCGTTCGCGCAGGCCGGATTCAACGTCGGCGTGCGGCTGCGCGGCGTGAAGGCCGACGCGGTGCAGCGGGGGCAGGTGCTCGCCGCGCCGAAGTCGATCCGGCCGCGGTCGAAGTTCCGCGCGGAGGTCTACGCGCTGAGCAAGCCGGAGGGCGGGCGGCACACGCCGTTCTTCACCGGGTACAAGCCGCAGTTCTACGTGCGGACGACGGACGTGACCGGGTCGGTGACACTTCCCGAGGGGGTCGAGATGGTGATGCCCGGCGACAGCGCCCGCATCGAGGTGAGCCTCGACCGGCCGATCGCCCTTGAGGCGGGGAGCCGGTTCGCGATCCGGGAAGGCGGGAAGACCGTCGGCTCGGGCGTCGTGAGCGAGGTGATGGAATAGTCCCGCGGGCGGGCGGGGGCCTCAGGGCCGCCGCTCGCCCGCGTCCTTCTTCGCGCCGTGCGTCCCGAGATAGACCAGTTCCGCGACCACCGTCAGTTCGACCCCGCTCTCGCCCTTCCAGATCCCGCACCCGCGGGCCGACACGTCCACGACGAGCAAATGGTGGCTCGACGCGTTCGCCTGGAGTTCCGTGGAGGCGGTCGCCGTGGCCGTCGCGGCCTGACCGCCCCCCGACACCTTGTACGCCGTCACCGCGGCAGCCGCGGCTGCTTTAGCCTCGGCCGTCGTCTGCTCCTCGGCCCGCCACGCCCACCCCGCTGGTACCGTACTCACCGTGTACGTGACCGACCCCCGCTTGTCGGCGGTCACGACCCGGTGACTGCGGACGTACCACCCCGGGGGCGGTGCGTAGACGACCCGCTTGCTCTCGGCGGCAGTGTTCCCGACCGAGATGGAAACGGAGACAACCGGGAGGGTCTGGGTGGTCCCGATCGCGGGCGGGGCGTCGGCCGCAAGGGCGGGGCGGGCCGCGACCAGCACTGCGAGGGTAAGGATCGTCCGGTTCATGATCGGCCTCCGTGCCGGGGGGAGTGACTTCAACGCCACTTGGTGTTGCACGGCGTGTGCCGGTTGGTCTGCGAATTCGCGACGGGTGAGTGAATCGCGGCCGTGGTGAACTTGAGGAAAAGTTCGCGGATTGCGGGGCGGCTCCGAGGATCGCTGCTCGTTACATCCGCTCCGCGGTGCGACGAGGAGAAGCCCCCTCTGATCCTCTTGATCCGGCTTTTCCTCCTCTTGATCCGCGTGCCATTGCTTCCCGGCCGACGCACCGGGTGCGCGAAAATCACACGGCGTCTTCTCCCACTTGCCCGCAGGTATACGATTGCAGCATGAGCGAATGGCACCTGGCCCGCGGCTACCGGTACGCGGGCATTGTAAGCGGACTCCGCAGCGAACCCGACCGCCGCGACGTCGCGGTCGTCGTGAGCGACACCCCCGCGACCGCGGCCGGCGTGTTCACGCAGAACCGCGTGTGCGCCGCACCCGTGCAGGTGAGCAGAGGGCGGCTCCCGCGGGCCGACGCGCGGGCCATCGTCGTCTGCTCCGGGAACGCGAATGCCTGCACCGGCGAGCAGGGGCTCGCCGACGCGCGACGCATGACCGATCTCGTCGCCAGTACCCTCGGGTGCAAACCCGAGCAGGTGCTGGTCGCGTCCACGGGCGTGATCGGCCGGCCGCTGCCGATGCCCATCCTCGAAGCCGGCATCCCGAAGGCGACCCGCGAGGTCGCGCCCGGGCGCGACGCGCTGAGCCACACCGCGGCCGCTATCCTTACCACGGACACGGGCATCAAGGTCGCCACCCGCGAGGCGAACGGCTTCACGATCACCGGGTTCGCCAAGGGCGCGGCGATGATCGGCCCGAACATGGCGACCATGCTCGGGTTCGTCCTCACCGACGCGGCCGTGGGCGAGACCGACCTGCACCACGCCCTCAGGGCCGCGTGCGACCGCAGCTTCAACTGCGTCTCGGTCGAGGGCCACACCAGCACCAACGACACCGTCTTCATCCTCGCCAACGGCACCGGCCCGAGGCTCGCCGGCCCCGACCTCGCCGCGTTCCAGGACGCGGTCACCAGCGTGTGCGTCGAACTCGCCCGCAAGATCGCGATCGACGCCGAGGGGGCCGAGCACCTCATCACCATCGAGGTGGACGGGTGCCGCACCGACGCCGACGCCCGGCAGATCGCGAAGACCGTCGCCGAGAGCGCACTCGTGAAGACGGCGGTGTTCGGGGCCGACCCCAACTGGGGCCGCGTCGTGTCGGCCGCGGGGTACGCCGGGGTGCCGTTCGAGGAGAAGGACCTGTCGATGTGGATGGGCGACATGCTCCTCTACCGGAGCGGGACGCCGCTGCCGTTCGACGCCGCGTCCGCGTCGGCCTACCTGAAGCACAACCGCGAGGTCCACTTCAAGCTGAAGTTCGCCCTCGGCTCGGGCCGCTGCACGTTCCACACCTGCGACCTCACCCCCGAGTACATCCGCCTCAACGCGGACTACACGACCTGATTGGAGGTTGGGGATCGGAAATGGGAGATTGGCCGGCACCGGGCGGGCCAACGGCACCGAACGGCAGCTGTGCGGGACGGAGAGCAATGCCCCCCATCTCCGATCCCCGACCTCCGATCTCCCACACCCTGGTTTCCCTCACGGGCATCACGCGCACGTTCGGCCCGTTCACGGCGCTGCACGACGTTTCGCTCGAACTGCCGCCGGGCCGGGTCGGGCTGCTCGGGCCGAACGGGGCCGGGAAGTCCACGCTGCTCAAGATCCTCATGGGGCTGATCCCGCCGTCGAGCGGCACCGGCCGCGTGCTGGACCAGGAACTCGGTGGCGACCGCGACGCGAGCGCGAACTGGCAGTTGCGGCGGCTCATCGGGTTCATGCCCGAGGCCGACGCGCTCGTTCCCGGGCTCACCGGCGTCGAGTACGTCAGCCTCGCGGGCGAACTGTACGGGATGCCGCGGCGCGAGGCCCAGCGGCGGGCGCACGAGGTGCTCTCGTACCTCGAACTCGAAGAGGCCCGGTACCGGCTCGTGGAAGAATACTCCGCGGGGATGAAGCAGCGGGCGAAACTCGCGCAGGCGCTCGTCCACGACCCGCCCGTGCTGTTCCTCGACGAGCCGACCTCGGGCCTGGACCCCGCGGGCCGGGACGCGATGCTGAGGCTCGTCGAGCGGCTCGGCACCGACCACGGGAAGTCCGTCATCCTCTCAACGCACCTGCTCGCCGACGTGGAGGCGGTGTGCGAGCGGGTCGTCATCATGGCGGCCGGCCGGGTGCGGGGGCAGGGGACCGTCGCCGAACTCCGTGACCCCCGGCTGCACCGGTTCCGCATCCGCGTGCAGGGCGACGGGGCCGCGTTTCGGTCCGAACTGGCCAGGCGCGAGGTGCGGGTGCTGGCCGACAACGGCCACGGCGAGTGGCGCGTCGCGGTGCCGCCGGGCTGGGCGAACCTCGACTTCTTCCGGCTCGCCGAGACGCAGAACGCGGTGATCCGCTCGCTGGTCCCGGACGACGAGACGCTCGAAGAGTTGTTCCTCCGCACGGTGGGAGCGTGAGAGCGGGTTGGTAGAAGTAGTAGGCACACTCCGGGTGCCGTTCTGTCTACCATCGACGGCACACGGAGTGTGCCTGCTACCTTGGCCGTTGGGATCAGCATGGCTGCACAGACCGACAACCTGCTCCGCTACCGGCCGTGGCGCGGCACCCCGCACGGGCCACTGTGGGCGTCCGTCGCGATGGCGCGCGTGTCGGTCCGGCTGCTGGTCCGCCGGCGGCTCCTGTGGGGGCTGTTCGGGCTCGGGCTGCTCGTGTTCTTCTTCTTCTTCTACGCGCAGTACCTCGTCGTCTGGATCACGAACCAGCTCTCGACCGAGACCGTGCGGTTCGCCGGCATCCCGGTGACGGTCGGGAACCTCACGAAGTTCTTCGACCGCCTCGCGCTCAACGGCACGGCGCACACGTTCGGGAACTTCATCTGGTACCAGGGGTACGTCCTCATCATCCTCCTGGCGCTGGCCGGGTCGGTGCTCGTGGGCAACGACTTCTTCCACGGGAGCCTGCCGTTCTACCTGTCGAAGCCGATCGGCCGGTGGCACTACGTCCTCGGGAAGTGCCTCGCGATCGGCGTGTTCGTGAACGTGCTGGTCACGCTCCCGGCGATCGGCCTGTGGGTCGAGGCCGGGCTGCTGTACGACTGGAAGACGTACTACCTCGACAACCTCGACCTGCTGCTGGGCATTCTCGGCTACGGGCTCGTGCTGACGGTGGCGATGAGCCTGCTCGTGGTGGCGACGGCCGTGTGGGTGCGGCGGGCGGTGCCGATGGTGATGATCTGGATGGGGCTGTTCGTGTTCCTGCGGATGCTCGGCGACCAGCTCGCCCGCGAGGTGGACCCGCGGTGGCGGCTCGTGGACCTGTGGAACGACCTGTACCTGTGCGGGCTGTGGTGCCTCGGCGCCGAGCACAACACGATCCGCCCGCCGGGCCAGCCGGAGTTCTGGGAGGCGTGGGCGGTCGTGGCCGCGGTGTGCGGCGCGTGCCTGCTGTACCTGCGGCGGCGCGTCCAGGCGGTGGAGATCGTGTCGTGACAACCGATCTTGGGCGAGCGGGGGGGGGCAGCCCCCCGAGTCGGGGCAGGACCCCGGCCGGCGCCCGGGCCGCCCCGCCGCGGGGGGCGGCCCCCCCCCGGGCCCCGGGGTCCCGGGGGCCCCGGGGGGGG